>NZ_CADEAU010000182.1 GCF_902825405.1 Micromonospora maritima
GGTGAAGACGCTGTCGTCGAAGGACTCGACCGGCAGGTTGAAGTGCTGCATCACGCCGGGCAGGTCACAGAAACGTACGTCGACGAACTTCACGTCCTCATCGCTGAGGTAACGCAGGAGTTCCTCGGAATTGGCGAACACACGTCCTCCTGGCAGGCGTTGTTGATCATGGCCACGTCCCGTGGCCGGACCGCCCGGGGACATGGCCCGTACCGCCACCGTACGACGGCTCGCCCGTTCCGGCTCGCCAACCGCCCATCCCGGGTTTCCTCCGTCACAGGCCGGGTAGACGGCGGACCCGGCGAACCGCTCGGGGGACGGCGCGGCGGGAGGTGTGCGTGGTGGATGCTCCGCGACTGACCGGCGGCCGCTGAGATGTGCGGGATCAGCGGCGAGGCCCGCTTCGACGGCGCCACCCCGGACGCGGCCGCGGTGACCCGGATGACCGAGGCCATGCGGTCACGCGGCCCGGACGGCGAGGGACTCTTCAGCGACGGCTGGGTCACCCTCGGGCACCGTCGGCTGACCGTCATCGACCTGTCCGACGCCGGCGGCCAACCGATGGTCCGGGAGGACCTCGGCCTCGCCCTGGTCTTCAACGGCTGCGTCTACAACTACCCCGAGTTGCGCGAGGAGCTGCGGGCCGCCGGGCACACCTTCGGATCGACGAGCGACACCGAGGTCGTCCTGGTCGCGTACGCCCAGTGGGGTGAGCGGTTCGTCGACCACCTGGTCGGCATGTTCGCGGTCGCGCTCGTCGACCGGCGACGGCGCCGGCTCGTGCTGGCCCGGGACCGGCTGGGCATCAAGCCGCTCTACCTCGCCGAGTCACCCGGCCGGTTGCGTTTCGCCTCCACCCTGCCGGCGCTGCTCGCCGCCGGCGACGTGGACACCGGCATCGACCGGGTCGCGCTGCACCACTACCTGTCCTGGCACTCGATCGTGCCGGCGCCGCGCACGATCCTGCGCGGGGTGCGGAAGCTGCCCCCCGCCACCGTCCGGGTGGTGGAGTCCGACGGGCGCAGCCGCGAACACGTCTACTGGCGGCCCGAGTACCGGCGCGACCCGGCCCACGACGGCATGGACGCCGACGACTGGCGGGCCGCCGTCGGGGACGCGCTGCGCACCGCCGTACGCCGGCGGCTGGTCGCCGACGTGCCGGTCGGGGTGCTGCTCTCCGGCGGCCTCGACTCCAGCATGATCGTCGCCCTGCTCGACGGGGCCGGGCAGCACCACCTCCAGACGTTCAGCATCGGCTTCGACAGCCGGGGTGACGAGGCCGGGGACGAGTTCCACTACTCCGACCTGGTCGCCCGCACGTTCGACACCGACCACCACCGCATCCGGCTCGCCGACGGCGACCTCGGGCCGGCGGTGCGGGCCACCGTGACGGCCATGACCGAACCGATGGGCAGCCACGACGTGGTGGCGTTCCACCTGCTTTCCGAGCAGGTCGCCCGGCACGTGAAGGTGGCGCAGTCCGGGCAGGGCGCGGACGAGGTCTTCGCCGGATACGGCTACCACCACCGGCTCGCCGAGGCGGCCCGGGCGGACGCGGCCGCCGAGTTCACCGCCGCGTTCTTCGACCGGGACCACGCCGAGCTGAACCGGGTGGTCGACCCGGCGTACGCCTGCGACCGGGACGCCAGCGGCGAGCTGGTCGCCGCGGAGCTGGCCGCGCCCGGCGCGCAGACCGCGGTGGACGCGGTGCTGCGCCTGGACACCCACCTGATGCTCCCGGACGACCCGGTGAAGCGGGTCGACAGCATGAGCATGGCGTGGGGCCTGGAGGTGCGAACCCCGTTCCTCGACCAGGACCTGGTGACGCTGGCCGCGGCCTGTCCACCCGAGCACAAGCTGGCCCAGGGCGGCAAGGGCGTGCTCAAGGAGGTGGCCCGCGAGGTGCTGCCGCCCGAGGTGATCGACCGGCCCAAGGGCTACTTCCCGGTGCCGGCGCTGCGCAACGTCGACGGTCCCGTGCGAGAGCTGGTGGTCGAGGCGCTGCGCGCGCCCGAGGCCCGCCGACGGGGCCTGTTCCGCCGCGCGTACGTCGACGAGCTGTTGGCCGAGCCGGACCGGGCGCAGGCCGCCGCCGGCAGCAACAAGCTGTGGCAACTGGGCCTGCTGGAGCTGTGGCTGCAGTCCCAGGGCGTGAGTTGACCCGAGGCGGGAGGCGCGGTGAAGTTCGTCATCGAGAGCGAGCCCGACGGCACGGTCGGGTTCACCGTGCTGGGCGACGACGGCCAGGTGCTCGCCACCGGCCGGCCGTCTCCGGACAAGGGGTCGGCGCTGGCCGCCGTCGGAGAGCTGATGCACGGCGGGGGCGACGCCTGCATCGAGGACCGGACCGAGGCGACCGGCCCGCCGCGCCCGCCCGGCGACACCACCGAGATCGGTGGCGGCGACATGTCCGCGATCGGCCGCTCCGGCATCCCACCGGTCTGAGCACGACGCCTGGCGGTTCGCCGTCGGCCGGGCGCGCCTGGCGAGCCGAAGAGGCTCGACCGCGACGACCTGGTCCGCGCGATCGGGAAGGCGAACCTCCGCGCCACCGCCCGGGCCCGCCGGCAGTGGCGCTCCCGACCGTCACTGCTCGTCGTCGACGACCTCGGTCCGGTCGTCGACCGTGGCGGTGACGTCGAGGTGCTCGTCCGGCTGGGGTGCCTCTGCCAGCGTGTGGTGCGGGTCGCCGTCGGGCGAGAACAGCACCTGGTCGGTCTTGCGGGTCTTCTCCTGCTCCTCTTCCGGCTCCGTCACGGCGTTCCCCTCCGGCTCCGGCCGCCTCCTGCCCAGGCCGCCTCCCTGCCCACACGCTATGCGCCGGCCGACCGGTCGGGCGGGTGTTTGCGCCGCCCCGGCCGGTACCGCCGACCCGCCGTTGCGGCCCCGGCCAGCCGACCACCCGCCCGGCGCGGTGCGGTCCCGGATGTCCGACCGGGGTCGTAGGGTCACCGCCATGACGACAGAGACCCATACGCTCGCCGTGCCCGGCGCCGACCTGGTCTACGACGTGCGCGGGCCGCTGCCGCCGGCCGGCGGCCGGCCGGTGCTGCTCATGATCGGCCAGCCGATGACGGCGGAGGGCTTCGACGCGCTCGCGCAGCACTTCTCCGACCGCACCGTGGTCACCTACGACCCGCGTGGCCTGGGTCGCAGCGTGCGCACGGACGGCCGGTCCGACCACACCCCGCAGCAGCAGGCCGCCGACCTGCACCTGCTGGTCGAGGCCCTCGGCGCCCGGCCGGTCGAGATCTTCGCCAGCAGCGGCGGCGCGGTGACCGCCCTCGAACTCGTCGCCACCCACCCCGAGGACGTGGTCACGCTGGTGGCGCACGAGCCGCCGATCAACGCGGTGCTCCCCGACGCGGCGGGGGCCGAGCGGGCCCGCGCCCGCTTCTACGAGGCGTACCGGGCCGGGGGCACCGGAGCCGGCATGGCCGACTTCATCGCGATGACGTCCTGGCAGGGCGAGTTCACCGACGCCTACTTCGCGCAGCCCTCGCCCGACCCGGCCGCGTTCGGCCTGTCGACGGAGGACGACGGCACCCGCGACGATCCGCTGCTGTCGCAGCACTCCTGGGCGGTCACCGACTACCGGCCCGACGCGGGTCGGCTCACCGCGGCGTCGACCCGCATCGTGGTCGCGGTCGGGGAGGAGTCGGCCGGCACCTACACGGCGCGCACCGCGGCGGGCACCGCCGCGCTGCTCGGGCAGGAGGCGACGGTGTTCCCGAGCCACCACGGCGGCTTCCTCGACGGCCGGTTCGGTTACGGCGGCAAGCCGGAGGAGTTCGCCGCCCGGCTCCGCGAGGTCCTGGCCCCGCCCGCCGCCGGGTAGGGCCGGCGGGTCAACGTCGCGTAGGCCATCGTGGTGAGCGTGACGATGTCGAACACGGGCAGGCCCAGCCGCGCCTGGATCCGGTGGGCGAACGGCACCAGGTCGGTGCACTCGACGACAAGCGCGCCCAGATCCCGGTGCGCCCCGGCGAGCGCGTCCACCCGCTCGTCCACCTCGGCGGCGAGCCGGTCCACGTCGAGGGTGTCCCGGCGTCCCTCCAACATCACCTCGCGGAACTCGGGTTGTCCCGCCATCCCGGTGACCGCGACCGGCACGTCCTGCGCGCCGACCGCCGCCAGGTGGCGCGGGGTCAGCGCCTGCTCGTCGGCGACGAGCAGGCCGACGGTGCGCCCGACCATCCGGTGCACCATCGGCAGCTGCACCAGGCTGGACGACCACAGCGGCACGTCCACCGCGGCGGCCAGTTCGGCCTGGAACAGCACGAGGAACCCGCACGCACCGGTGATGCCGGCGACCCCGGCGTCCGCCAGGTCGCGGGCGGCGGTGACGAACGGCTCCAGCAGCGTCGGGTCGGCCTCCCGGACCAGCCGCTGCGGGGTGGCGCCCTCGACCACCCGGTAGCGCACCGGGAAGTCGAACGTGGCCGGGTTGCGGATGTGCCCGGGGATCTTGTCGAAGCTGGTCTGCAGACAGAGCACGCCGATCTCGGGCCGGTCGCTCACGAGGTCCCCTTCCGGAAGCGGTCCAGGGCGAACGTCTCCAGCGGCAGACCCGGTTCGACGCCGGTGACGAGTTGGGCGAGCAGTTCTCCGCCGGCCGGCGCCAACCCCATCCCGATGTGCCCGTGCCCGGTGGCGACGCTGACGTTGTCGTACCCGCCGACCCGGCCGATCAGTGGCAGGCTGTCCGGGGTGCACGGGCGCAGCCCGCTCCACACGTCCAGCCGTCGGCCGGTGTCCAGCCCCGGCAGGTAGCGGCGGGCGGTGTGCAGGATGCCGTCCACCCGGCGCGGCGACACCGACGCGTCCATCCCGGACAGCTCCAGCGTGCCGCCGACGCGGACCCGGTCGCCGAGCGGCATCACCGCGACCTTGCCCTCGCTGAGCAGCACCGGCCGCGTCGGCGTGCCCGGTCCGGCCGGGACGGTGACCGTGTAGCCCTTGGCCGGTTGCAGCGTCAGCCCGACGTCGAGCATCCCGGCGCACGACGCCGACCACACGCCGGCGGCGACCACCACCTCGGCCGGACGCAGGTCGCCCCGCGCGGTCCGCACCGCCCGTACCCGCCGTCCGGCCACCTCGAAGCCGCGCACCTCGGCGCCGGTCACGACGTCCACGCCCCGCGCCCGCAGCGCCCGGCCGAGTCCGACCAGGAACGCCGGAATGCGCAGCGCCGCCCCCTCCTCGTTGAGCAGCGCGCCGGCCACCGCGAAGTCGACGCCGGGCTCCAGCCGGGCCAGCTCCGTCCGGTCCAGGTCCCGCAGCGGTACTCCCCGCGCGGTCGCCGCCGGGATCGTGCGGCGCGCCTTGGCGTACCCCTGCTCGGTGTGGCAGGCCAGGATCATGCCGCGTTCGGTGAGCATCCCGGCCAGCTCGTCCTCGGCGCACATCTCCCGCAGCAGCGCGAGGCTGCGCTGCTTGAGCGCGAGCAGCGTCTCGAAGCCGGCGCGGGCGTGGCGTTCGGTGCAGTGCCGGCGGAAGTGCCACAGCCAGGCCAGCAGCGCGCCGTCGAGCCGGGGCCGCACCGAGAACGGGCTCTCCGGGCTGAACAACCAGCGCACGCCCGTGGCCGGCACCCCGGGCTCGGCCAGCGGGGCCGCTCCCTGGGTGCCGACGAAGCCGGTGTTCCCCGCCGAGCAGGCCGCCGGGTCGCCGACCTCGCCCCGATCCACCACGGTGACGGTACGACCGGCGCGGTGCAGGAACCAGGCGCAGCACAGTCCGACGACGCCCGCGCCGATGACCAGGACGTCGGGGTCGGACCGGGCAGGCGGGGTCATCGTCGGTCCGCCGTCAGAGCGTGACGACGAAGAAGCAGGTGGGCAGGTTGACCACGACCCGTTCCCAGATCTCGGCGCGCAGCGCCACCCCGGGCCCGGCGAACGTGCCCGGCGGCGGCTCGGCGAAGCCGATGGTGGACCGGCCCGCGTCGAACAGCAACGCGCCGTGGCCGAAGTCGCCGACGATCGCGGTGCCCGGGTCGACCAGCCGGGTGCGCACCACGAAGACGCCGTTGTCCTCCACGTCGCGCATCAGCGTGCCGCTGCCCAGCAGCCGGTAGTAGTCGGCCGGATTGATGATCAGCCCGTCGGCGGTGCTGCCCATCTGCTCGACCTCGTTGCACGCGGCGAGGATGGTGGAGGCGAACGGGCCGGGGTCGGTGAGCCGGCCCAGGTCCGGCATGGCCAGCAGGCCGCCCTCGCCGCGCAGGATGGTGTGGTTCTCGGCGGTGGCCAGCCGCACCACCAGGCGGTAGTCGATGAACTGGGCGAAGCTGACCGGGTCCTCCCACAGCGTGTCCGGCACCTGCACCCAGGCGGTGGTGGTGAGCAGCGGCGGGACGGGGGAGCGGTGGAAGTGGTTGGCGGCCTCCCGCCGCAGGTCCGCGCCGTCGACCGTCGGGTCGCCGGGACGGGGTGGGCTCTCGTGCCAGTAGAACTCCTGCGGGTCGCGGGACAGGTCGACCACCTTGAGCATGTTCCGCGACGGGTAGCGGGGTTTGCGCCGGGAACTGGTCAGCGAGTCGGTGATCGTGACGTCGTAGTCGACGCGGGTGTCGAAGCCGTCCTTGGCGAACGCCTCGACGAACCTCCCGCCCGGCGACATCTGGGTCCTCCGCTCGGCGACCACCTCGGCGATGGTCCGCTTGACGGTGTCGGTGCGCTGCGGCATGTGACGCCCCCTCCTCAGGCCGGCCTGCGGGCGACGAACATGCCCCAGCCGAACTCGCCCCGGTCGATCGCCGCCTGGATCTCGTCGCACGAGTCGGCGAACGCGAGGATCCAGGTCCGCGCCGCCTCGTCCGCCGTGCCCTCCGCCCGCTGCCGGGCGGTGCGGCCCAACACCCGGTACGTCTGCCGGATGTGCGCGTCGAGGCTGCGGGCGATCACGTCCACGAACCCGGCCTCGGTCAGCGCCCGGCGGTACCCGTCCAGCGAGTAGCCGCCGTTCCAGCGCACCCGGTCGTAGACGTGCCGGCGGGCGGCCGGGCCGATCCGCTCGGTCGGCTGGAGGAAGTCGGAGAACGCCAGCACCCCGCCGGGCGCGAGCACCCGGAACATCTCGGCGTGGCTACGCGGCTTCTCCGGTACCAGGAACAACGCGTCCTGGCTCACCACGTGGGTGAACGTGCCGTCGGCGTACGGCAGAGCGGTCGCCGAACCGTGCCGGAACGACACGTCCAGCCCGCCGCCCCGCTCGGCGCGGCGGCTCTCCGCGAACCGGATCCGTTCGATGCTGAGATCCAGCCCCTCGCCCCGGCAGCCGGTGCGCGCGGCCAGGCGCAGCAGGAAGTTGCCGCAGCCGCAGCCGACGTCGAGCACGTGCGCCGAGGCGTCGGTGCCGGCGTCGTCGGCGAGGATGTCGGAGGTCCGGTCCGCCGCCGCCTGGTAGTCGGTGTCGTCCTCGCCGGCGAAGTAGCCGGTGTGCAGCACACCCTCGCTGTCCCAGAAGCTGAGGTACGTCTGCGTCGTCCGATCGAAGAACTCGGAGACGTCCCGCTCGGTGAATTGGCTGGTCGTGGACATCGGCACTCCCTCGTGCGACGGACGGACGGGTCAGGCGTAGGTGTCCCGGCGGACGCCGGTCAGGTGGGGCAGGTCGGGGCCGGTGGCGGCCGCGCCACCATCGATCAGGTGCACCCCGGCGGTTACGTAGGAGGCCCGTTCGCTGGCCAGGAACGCGGCCATCGCGGCCACCTCCGCCGGGCGGGCCAGCCGGCCGAGCGCGCTGTGGTGACCCATCGCGGCGAGCCGGGCCTCCACGTCGCCGTCCGCGCCGGCCAACCGCGCCGCCGCGCGTTCCATCGGCGGGGTACGCACGCCACCGGGCGCGAGCACGTTGACGGTGATCCCGTCGCGTCCCACGTCGACCGCGAGACCCTGGGCGAAGCGGACCAGCGCGGCCCGGGTCACCCCGGACAGCACCAGCGGGCCGATCGGCACGCACGCGGTCTCGGACGCCACCAGCAGCAGCCGGCCCCACCCGGCGGCGCGCATGTGCGGCAGCGCCGCCATCGACACCGCCACGGCGGGCAGCAGCACCCGGTCGACGGCCGCCCGGTAGTCGTCCGTGCCGAACCCGGCGGCGGTGCCGACCGGCGGGCTGCCACCGCTGACCAGCAGCACGTGCGCCCCGCCGAGGTCGGCGGCGACCCGGTCGACCCAGCGGGCGGCGGCGTCGGTGTCGGTGAGGTCGACACCTGTGGCGCTGACCCGCCCGGCGGCTACCCCGGCCAGCTCCCGTTCGGCCGCGGCGAGCCGGCGCGGATCACGACCGCAGACCGCCACGTGCGCGCCCTCGGCGGCGAACTCCTTCGCGCAGGCCAGGCCGATGCCGCTCGTGCCGCCGGCGACCAGCGCCACCCGGCCCTTCAGTCCCAGTTCCACGTCGGTCACCTCTCCGTCTCGCCGGCGCGGGCGGTCGCCGTGCCGGGTCGGGTCACGGCCGGCCCGCCGGACCGGTAGCCGTAGCGGGTGGACAGCGGCCAGGCCAGTACCGCCACGGCCGCCCGCTGCCGGCCGGTCAGCGTCCGCCGCCAGCCGTCGTCCCGGTCCCGGATGAGAGTCGGGCCGGTGCGGAACCGGTCAGGGTTGCCGGTCACCGTGTGGTTGCCGCGCAGCTCGACGGTCCGCCCCCGGACCGGGTTGCCGGCCGGGTCCGCGCCGACCAGCCGCAGCAACGCGTCGACGACGCCGGCCGGGTCGGCGGTGAAGTCCTCGTACCGCAGGAACGTCGACCGGCGCGGGTGCCGGCGGTTGATCGCCGCCGAGGCCAGGTTGAACCCGTGCCAGTAGGCGGTGCTGCGTGTCGCCGACATGGCGTAGACGTAGTCCTTCGGCTCCCGCCAGGAGTGCGCCACCGCCCGCGGATCGCGCACCAGGTGCAACCAGTACGGCTCGACGCCCGGTACGTGCGGTAGCAGCGCCGACTCACCGGGGATCTTGGTGCTGTCGACGACCAGCCGGGCGCCGGTGCGGGCGGCCACCTCCCGGTAGACCGCGCCGAGCAGCGCGGCGTGCGCGCGGGTGTCCGCGTCGTGCGCGCCCCGGCGCAGCACGCGCCAGGTGTGCCGGGTCCGCAGTTGGGCGCGCTGCCGCCGGATCACCTCGACGGCGTGCGCGTTCGCGGACACGCCGGCCGGGCGGCCCACCGGCAGCACCGCCGACCAGAGCGGGCAGCCGGTCAGCGGGACGCCGCAGCCGCACCTGTCGTTGACCCCGCGCCCGGTCGAGTTCTTCCACAGGAAGTGCAGCTCGCCGACGTGCACCACGCCGGGCACCTCGCCGAGGACGTTGCCGATGACGGTGCTGCCGTTGCGGCACCAGCCGGTGATGCTGAGGACGGTCACGGGCGCGCTCATGCCGGCCGTACCTCCATCGGGGTCGTGGCGGCGACCGGCCGGCCGACGCGCAGCGCCATCGCGGCGGCCACCGCCGCGCCGGCCGCGCCGGCGACGAAGACCGCCGGGTAGCCGAACCCGGCGGCGACCAGGCCGGTCGCCGGCCCCCACACCGCCAGGCCCAGGTCCCAGAACGAGGTGTACGCGCCGATCGCCGCGCCCTGTCGCGCCGGGTCGGTCCGGTTCATCACCATCAGTGCCAGCGACGGGTGCAGCAGTGAGAACCCGACGCCCATCACCACGCTGCCGGCCACCGCGACCGGAAGGTTGGGCGCGACCGCGATGACCAGCAGGCCGACCGCCTCGCCCACACCGCACCAGGTGGCCACCCGGCGCGGGCCGAGCCGGTCGGGCAGGTGACCGATGACCAGCCGGGTGCCGGCGTAGACGGCGCTGAAGCAGCTCAGCACCACCACGCCGTGGCCGATGCCCCGGGCGTCCAGGTGCAGCACGACGAAGGCGGCGAGGCCGGCGTACCCGGCGGCGCCGAAGGTGAGCGCCACGCCGGGCAGCAGCGCGGGGCGCAGCAGCAGCCCACCGCCGCGGGCCGCGGGAGC
>NZ_CADEAU010000183.1 GCF_902825405.1 Micromonospora maritima
GGACACGCCGCTGCGCGCGGCGGTGGCCGCGGCCGTCCGCGCCCGGGGGCGGATGCAACCCGCCGCCCCCGGCGCGGACGACCTGCACGACCCGATCGGTGGCTCCCCGGCCGACTTCCGTCGCTGCGCCGAGGAGATCGAACGGTCGATCCGACCGGTGCGGGCGCTCATCGCGACAGCCGGGTGAGTTCCTGCGTCCGGTCGCCCACGACCTGCTGCCCGCCCCGCCGGGAACCGGCCCGGTCCGTGGGCACGGACGGTGCGGCGGGCGGCACGACCACCTTGTACGCCTCGTACTGGTAGGCGTCGGCCTTGGCCACCTTGGCCATGTTGAGCACGCAGCCGAGCAGGCGCACCGACACCGAGCTGAGCGCGTGCGCCGCCGCGGCGACCTGGCTGCGGGAGGTCCGCCCCTGCTGGGTGACCAGCAGCGCGCCGTCGGCCTGCACGGCCACGACCACGCCGTCGGTGACCGCCAGCAACGGCGCGGTGTCGATGACCACGATGTCCGCCGACTCGCGCAGCGCCACCAACAGGTCCGCCATCGCCTTGGAGCCGAGCAGCTCGCTGGGGTTCGGCGGGGCGGCGCCGCTGGGCAGCACCAGCAGCGACTTCTCGCCCCAGCGTTGCACCACGTCACCGACCTGGACGTCGCCGACAAGCACGTCGGTCAGGCCGACACCGCCGTCGAGGCCGAGGTAGTCGGCCACCTTCGGGCGGCGCAGGTCGGCGTCGATCAGCAGCACCCGCCAGCCGGCCTCGGCCAGGGCGATGGCGGTGTTGCAGGCCATGGTGGTCTTCCCCTCGCCCTGCAACGCGCTGGTGACCGCGATGACCCGGGCCGGCTCGTGCACGTCCACGAAGCGCAGGTTGGTGCGCAGCTTGCGGACCGCCTCCGCCCGCGGCGAGTTGGCCGCGTCGCCGACGATCAACGGGGCCGCCTTCGCGCCGGACTCGAACGGGATCTCGCCCAGCAGCGGGCTGCCGGTGACCCGCTGCAACGCGACGGCGTCCCGCATCCGCACGTCGGCCAGTCCGCGCAGCACGGCCAGCGCGGCACCGGCGAGCAGCCCGAGCAGGCCGCCGAGCACCAGGTTGCGCACCGGTTGCGGCGACACCGGGCTGGACGTCACCCGAGGGCCGCTCACCACCTCGATCTTGATCGGCGGGGACTTGCCGTCCGGCGGCGTCTCCACCTTCCGGACCAGCTCGGTGAACTTGGCCGCGAGCGCCTCGGTGGTCTTGAGCGCCCGGTTCTGGTCGGTGTCGGTGACCGTGGCGTTGAGCAGCACGGTGCCGGCGGTGGTGGCGGTGGTGATCCGGCTGCGGACCTGGTCGGCGGTGAGGCCGAGCGGTGTGTCGGCCACCACGCTCTGCGCCAGGCGGTCACTGGTGAGCAGGTCGCCGTAGGACTTCACCCGCTGCTGGAGGAAGAGGCTGCCCTGGTACGCGTCGGTGACCCCCTGGCTGGGTGTGGTGACGAAGAAGGTCACCGAGGCCTCGTAGCGAGGCGCGGTCCGGACCGTCACCAGCGCGGCGGTGCCCAGCGCGAGCATCACCGCGACCAGCACGATCCACCAGTGGCGTCGGACCAGGCGCAGGTAGCCGAGAACGTCCATCACGCTCCCCCTCGCGACACGCCGGTCTGCCGATGAAACTGCACGAAAGCCCCCTAAAAACACCAGTAGCCGTGCCAGGATCGAATCGCCTATTCGCCACGTTAGGTGACTTGACGAATGTAAACGACCGAACAGGCACAGACGGTCTAATTCCGTTCAATCTGGATAGGACATCGAGGCAGCCCATGGATCGTGAAACCACCGCCGACGTCGTGCGACCCCGCGGTCGGACCACTCACCGCGCCGCCACCCTCTCCCTGTTAACGCTGGACACGGCCGCGTGGTGCGGAGGATTTCTCGGCGCGGCGTGGACCCGGTACGAGTTCGACCTGACGGCTGCCGTCAGCGGTCGGATCGTCGGGGTGGCGCTCGCCTGCGCCGCGCTGTACGCGCTGCTCACGCTGGTGCGCTCGCAGGTCTACGGCCGCTACCCGATCGGCAGCGCCGGCGATGCCCGAGGGCTGGCCGCGACCGTCGCGTCGGCCGCCGTCGTCACCTTCGTCGGAGTGCTCCCGTGGGCCGAGCGACCGGTCCCGGCGACCACCCCGCTGGTCGGTGGCGCCGTCGCGCTGGTGTTGATGGCGACCGCCCGGGGGCTGTGGCGCGCCCACGCCGACCGGCACCGCCCGGCCGCCCGACACGCCGAGCGCTGCCTGGTCTACGGCGTCGACGCGGCAAGCGAGCGGCTGGTCCGGGCGCTGCTGCACGACCCGGACAGCAGCTACCGGCCGATGGGGCTGCTCGACGACGCCCCGGAGAGCCGCGGGCTGCGGCTGGAGGGGTTGCGTGTCCTGGGCGGCCGTGAGCAGGTGGGCGACGTGGTCCGCGCGACCCAGGCACGTACGGTGATCTTCTCGATGAGCAGCTCGGACCCGCAGCTGCTGCGCGACGTGCGGACCCGCACCCTGGAGGCCGGGGCCGCGTTCAAGGTCCTGCCGCCCGTGCGGGAGCTGCTCGACCGGCCGGTGGCCGCGACCGACGTCCGCGACCTCCAGCTCACCGACCTGCTGGGCCGCGCCCAGCGGGTGGCCGAACTGACCGTCGAACGGGGCGGGCTGGCCGGCCGCCGGGTGCTGGTCACCGGCGCGGGGGGCTCGATCGGCTCGGAACTGTGCCGGCAGATCGCCCGCTGCGAGCCGGACGAGCTGATGATGCTCGACCGCGACGAGTCCGCGCTGCACGCGCTCCAGATGTCGCTGCACGGCCGCGCCCTGCTGGACGGCCCCGAACTGATCCTGGCCGACATCCGGGACGCCGAGGGGATCGCCCGGGTGGTCGCCGACCGGCAGCCCGACGTGGTGTTCCACGCCGCCGCCCTGAAGCACCTGACCATGCTGCAGCGGCATCCGGGCGAGGCGATCAAGACCAACATCCTGGGCACGTTGAACGTGCTGGAGGCCTGCCGGGACGTCGCGGAGTTCGTCAACATCTCCACAGACAAGGCGGCCAACCCGACGAGCGTGCTGGGCTACTCGAAGCGGATCACCGAACGGCTCACCGCGTACCAGGCCGAGCGGATGAGCGGCACCTACCTGAGCGTGCGGTTCGGCAACGTCCTCAGCAGCCGGGGGTCGGTGCTGACCGCGTTCCAGGCCCAGATCCGGGCCGGCGTCCCGATCACGGTGACCCACCCGGACGTGACCCGCTACTTCATGACCGTGCAGGAGGCCGTGCACCTGGTCCTGCAGGCCGCCACGATCGGCCGCGGCGGCGAGGCGCTGGTGCTCGACATGGGCGAGCCGGTACGCATCGCCGACGTGGCACGTCGGCTCGCCGCCGAGGCGGACCGGCCGGTGGACATCGTCTACACCGGGCTGCGCCCGGGCGAGAAGCTGCACGAGGACCTGTTCGGCGCCGACGAGGTGGACACCCGCCCGCTGCACCCGCTGATCTCGCACGTGCCGGTGCCCGCGCTCGACCCGGATGAGGTGCGCGCGCTCGACCCGTACGCCGACCCGGACGAGTTGATCAAGCGGATGGCGGCGTTCTGCGAGGCGATCGGCTCCTCCCTGCCGGCCCTGCCGGGACAGCGCTGAGCCACGGCCGGTGGGACCCCCTCCCACGCGATGAGAGGAGCGTCCCACCGGCTCAGCTCGCCGACGGCCGGAACCGCCGTTAGGGTTGACCATGGTGTGCCGGGAAGCCTGGTCGGCGATCACATCGTCGACCCCTGCTCCCGATCGGATGCCGCATGCCCGACCGCTCCCCGCACTCCTCCCGCCTGCTGGCCCGCCGCTCCTGGCCGGAAGCGCGCTTCCTGGCCGACGTGCTGCGTACCGAGACGGTCGGCGGCGGGCTGCTGCTGCTCGGCGCGGTCGTCGCCCTGGTCTGGGCCAACTCACCGTGGCGCGCGGCGTACGCGGCACTGGGCGACTGGGTGCCCTGGCCCGGCGGCACGTCGCTGCACCTCGACCTCAGCCTCGCCACCTGGGCGGCGGACGGGCTGCTCGCGATCTTCTTCTTCGTGGTCGGGCTGGAGCTCAAGCGCGAATTCGTCGCCGGTGACCTCCGCGACCCCCGGCGGGCGGCGCTACCGGTGGTCGCCGCGCTCGGCGGCATGGTGGTGCCGGCGCTGATCTACCTTGCGGTGACGGTGAGCGCCGGCGGCGCCGGAGTACGGGGCTGGGCGATCCCCACCGCCACCGACATCGCGTTCGCGCTCGCCGTGCTGGCCGTGGTCAGCTCTCACCTGCCACAGGGGCTGCGGGCCTTCCTGCTCACCCTCGCGGTGGTCGACGACCTCTTCGCGATCACCATCATCGCGGTCTTCTACACCGCCGACTTCCACCCGCTGCCCCTGCTCGGCGCGCTGCTGCCGATCGCCGCGTTCGGGCTGCTGGTGCAGCGGCGTCGCACCTGGTGGTGGGCGCTGATCCCGCTCGCGGTGACGGCCTGGACGCTGGTGCACGCCTCCGGCGTGCACGCCACCGTGGCCGGGGTACTGCTCGGCTTCACCGTCCCGGTCCTGCCCAGCCGGAGCGGGGCGCCCGGGCTGGCGGAGCGACTGGAGCACCGCTGGCGGCCCGTCTCCGCCGGCTTCGCGGTACCCGTCTTCGCCTTCTTCGCCGCGGGCGTGACCCTGGTCGGCGTGGACCTTGGCGAAACCCTCACCAGCCCGGTGGTGATGGCGGTGGCTGCCGGTCTGGTGCTGGGCAAGGTCGTGGGGGTGTTCGGTTCGACCTACCTGCTAGCCCGGTTCACCCGCGCGGAACTGGACGAGGAGATCACCTGGGCGGACCTGGTGGGCCTGGCGCTCCTCGCCGGCATCGGCTTCACCGTGTCGCTGCTCATCGGTGAGCTGGCGTTCGGTGCGGGAAGCCCCGAGGAGGACGGCGTCAAGGTGGCCGTACTGCTCGGCTCGGTGCTCTCCGCCGTCCTGGCCGCCGTGGTGCTGATCCGGCGCAACCGGGTCTACCGGCGGATCAGCGAGCGGGAGAGCCGCGACGACGACGGCGACGGCATCCCGGACGTCTACCAGCAGGAATCCGCCTGACGCGCAAGGCGCCGGCCGCCGACCCGGTGCGGGATCGACGGCCGGCGCCGGGCGTCAGCGGCGGCGCTGCGCCGGACGGGCCTCGTGCTCGTCGGCGGTCTCCTCCTCGAGCGCGTCGGCGACCGGCTCGGTGAGGTCGTCGCCGGGCACCGCGACCTGCTCGGCGCGGTCCTGCTCGTCCACGCGTCCGCCGGCCGGCGGTTCCGGGGCGGTCGCACCGCCCGCGAAGCCGTACTCGTTGGGCTCGTCGTGCCTGCTCATGCGCGGAACCTCCCGGTCGTCCGAATCCTGGCGGCGGCGCGCCACGGCACCGCCTCCCCGACACTTACCCACCGGGACCGGGCCCGATCATCCCGGATGCCGCCGGCTCAGTTCAGCTCCCTGATCGCCTCGAAGACCAGCCACAGGCCGCAGATGGCGAAGAGCACGGCGGCGCCGTAGCGGATCGCCCGCTCCGGCAGGTGGCGGCCGAGCATCCGGCCCACCAGGATCGCCAGCGCGTCCGCGGCGACCATGCCGAGCGTCGAGCCGAGCCAGGTGCCGAACCAGCCGTACTTGGTCGCCAGGGTGATGGTGGCGAGCATGGTCTTGTCGCCCAGCTCGGCGAGGAAGAACGCCACGCCGACCGCGACGATCGCCGACTTGGTGCTGCGCTCGGCCTTGCGCTTCTCCTCCTCGGTCAGCTTGTCGCCGCGCAGCGTCCAGGCGCCGAAGCCGAGGAACGCCAGGCCGGCGATGAGCGAGATCCAACCGGTGGGCAGCGCGGCGTTCAGCCCGTAGCCGATGGCCACCGAGGCGAGGTGGACGACCGCCGTGGCGATCGTGATGCCGATGAGGACCGGCACGGGCCGGAAGCGCGTGGCGAACGTCAGGGCCATGAGCTGGGACTTGTCCCCCAGCTCGGCGACGAAGATGACGCCGAAGCTGACCACCAGCGCGACGAGGAAACCCTCCATGTGAACCTTCCCGATCAAGCCGGGAGGAGAGACAGGGGCGCCCTCGACCCGGCTGCGACAGCCTGAGTCGAAGGTCTCGCCCGCCCCGGGAACCGAGGCCGCGTGGCCGGATGCGGAACGCACCAGTGTGTCGACCACGACATTGGGGGCTACTCCCCTTCGCGCCGCCAGCCTAGCCGATCACCCGTCCACCCGGCCGCCGGGTGTGGCTGGGGCCTCAGTCCGCCCGGGCCAGGCTCACGCCGAACAGGCCGTCCGGGTCGGTCCAGAACTCCTGCCTGTCGAACCCGGCGGCGCGCAGCTCGGCCGCGATCCCCTCCGGGCGGAACTTGGCCGAGACCTCGGTGCGCAGCTCCTCGCCGGCGGCGAACGCCACGTCCAGGTCGAGCACCCGCGCCCGGGTCGGACGCTCGGCGCGCAGCCGCATCTCGATCCACTCCCGCTCCGGGTCCCAGACCGCCACGTGACGGAACGCGGTGAGGTCGAAGTCCGCGCCCAACTCCCGGTTGATCACGCGGAGCACGTTGCGGTTGAACTCGGCCGTCACGCCCGCCGCGTCGTCGTAGGCGGGCACCACCACCGCCGGGTCCTTGACCAGGTCGGTGCCGACCAGCAACCAGTCGCCGGCCTCCAGCGCGGCGCGCATCGCGGTGAGGAACTCGGCCCGCTCCACCGGCAGCAGGTTGCCGATCGTGCCGCCGAGGAACGCCACCAGACGCCGGCCACCGGTGGGCAGGCGGTCCAGGTGGCGGGTGAAGTCGCCGACGATCCCCCGCACCCGCAACCCCGGGTACGCGGCGGCGATCTGCTCGGTGGACCCGCGCAGGGCGCTGACCGAGACGTCCAACGGCACGAACGTGCCCAGGTCGCCGTGCCTGGTGAACGCGTCCAACAGCAGCCGGGTCTTCTCCGACGAGCCCGACCCCAGCTCGATCAGCGTCTTCGCCCCGGTGGTCGCGGCGACGTCGTCGGCGTGCGCGGCCAGCACCGCCCGCTCGGCCCGGGTCGGGTAGTACTCCGGCAGTCGGGTGATCTCCTCGAACAGCTCGCTGCCCCGGGCGTCGTAGAACCACTTGGGCGGCAGCCACTTCGGCGTGGCGGTCAGCCCGACCCGTACGTCCTCCCGCAGCCCCCGGTCGAGGTCCTGCTGCTCCAGGTGGATCTCCAGCGGTTCCGCGCCCATCACGTGTCCTCTCTGTCGTATCCCTGGACCTGGCCGGTCAGGCGGCGGTCGGGTCCCGGATGTCGAGCCCGGCCGTGGTGGCCACCACGAGCCGCCCGTCCGGCACCGGCCGCCAGTCGGGGTGGTCGTCGAACGGTTCGGACGCCAGCAGGACCGAACCCGGGCCGCGTCGTACCGACAGCGCGTGCCCGGCCACGCTGGCGACCACCGTCGTGCCGTCGGTGAGCAGCAGGTTCAGCCGGGAGCCGGGCGCCGCCGCGGCGACCGCGGCGACCGTGTCGGCCACCGCCTCGTCGAGCGCCGCCCCGCCCCGCAGCCGGTGCCGGACCAGCGCCCAGAGCACGGCCGAGTCGGTGGGCACGTCCAACGTGAGCAGGTCGCGCACCGGCAGGCCGGCGGCCAGCGGGACCAGGCTGTCGGGCCAGCCGCGCACCACACCGTTGTGGCTGAACAGCCAGCGCCCCTCGGCGAACGGCGCGGCGGCGGTCTCGTGCAGCGGCATCCCCACCGTGGCGGAGCGGACGGCGGCCAGCACCGCCCCGGCCGACGTCACGGCCGCCAGCTCCGGCAGGGTGGTGTCGCTCCACATCGGCTGGGCCCGGCGGTAGCGCACCGGGTCGCCACCGTCCGGGTACCACCCGACGCCGAAGCCGTCGGCGTTGATCGTGCCGCCGCCGCGCATGTCCCGTGGCGCCCACGACTGGCGCAGCAGGCCGTACGGCGGGTCGAACAGGAGGCTGCCCAGGGGCACCGGTGGACCGAGGTACGCGAGGTGGCGACACATCGGGCCGGCTCACTCCTCTCCGCCGGCGTCCCGGGCGCAGCGGAAGCCGCTGAAGATCTGCCGCCGGATCGGGTAGTCCCAGTTGCGGAACGTGGCCCGGCAGGCGGACCGGTCGGTGCCGAACGAGCCGCCGCGCAGCACCCGGTGGTCGTCGCCGAAGAAGACCTCGGAGTATTCCCGGTACGGGAACGCGGTGAATCCCGGGTGCCCGCGGAACGGCGACGAGGTCCACTCCCACACGTCGCCGACGAGCTGGTGCACGCCGAGCGGCGAGGCGCCGTCCGGGTACGCGCCGACCGGCGCCGGCCACAGGTGCCGCTGGCCGAGGTTCGCGTGCGCGGTGGTCGGGTCCTCGTCACCCCAGGGGTAGCGGCGGGAACGACCGCTCACCGGGTCCCACCGGGCCGCCTTCTCCCACTCCGCCTCCGTGGGCAGCCGCCTGCCGGCCCACGCCGCGTACGCCTGCGCCTCGTACCAGCAGACGTGCACCACCGGCTCGTCGTCGCGGACCGTGGACCAGCGACCGAACCTGCGGTACGCCCACCCGTCGCCGTCGCGCCGCCAGTGCAGCGGCGCGCTCAGGTCCGCCTCGACCCGGTGCCGCCAGCCGGCCGCGCTCCACCAGCGCGGCTCGTCGTAGCCGCCGTCGGCGATGAACGCACGGTACTGCCCGTTGGTGACAGGTGCCGCGTCGATGGCGTACGCGGGCAGGTCGACCGTGTGTGCGGGTCGCTCGTTGTCCAGCGCCCACGGGTCGGTCGAGGTGCCCATGGTGAACGGCCCGGCCGGCACCAGCACCTCGCCGGCGACCCGCGCCCGGGGCTCGGGCGGGGGCGGGGCGTCCAGCACCGGCGCGCCGGCGCGCAGCTGGTGGGTGGCGAGCATGGTCTCGTCGTGCTGCTGCTCGTGCTGCACGATCATGCCGAAGGCGAAGCCGTCCTCGACCAGTCGGCGGTCGGTGAAGCGGATGCCGTCGAGCAGGTCGTACACCTTATCGCGGACCGTGCGCACGTAGGCGCGCGCCTCGGCCGGGGGCAGCAGCGGCAGCGAGGGGCGGTCCTTGCGGGGCTGCTTGAAGGCGTCGTAGAGGTCGTCGATGTCGCACCGCACCGGTTCCCGGCCGCCGACGTCGCGGACCAGCCACAGCTCCTCCTGGTTGCCGACGTGCGCGAGGTCCCAGACCAGCGGCGACATCAGCGTCGAGTGCTGCCGGACCAGGTCGTCGTCGTCCACCGCGTCGGTCAGCAGGGCGGTGCGGGCCCGGGTGCGCTCCAACTCCGCCGCGATCCGGCCGCGCAACTGCTCGGCATCCGTGCCCGGGCGCTCGGTCGTGGTCACCGGTTTCCCCTCTCCGCGACGGCGCGGCGCCGCCGGATCGCTCGGTCGATCTCGTCGTGCAGCCCGGCCGGCAGTTCGAGCCCGGACAGGGCCGTGCGGGCCAGGTCGAACAGGGTCGCCGCGGCGGTCGCCAACGGGCGCTCGGCCAAGCCGCGCCGCGCCGCCGCGCTCCACCGGTCGGCCACCGGAGCGGCCACGGCCAGCGCATCCCTGGTGGTGGACGGGTCGGCGAACAGCGCGGCCAGCACCGCCAGCGGCACGGTCCACTCCCGCCCGGGCTGGGTGTCCAGGTAACGCAGCTCGAGGTAGCCGCGCGGGCGTACCGGCGGGAACAGCGTGCTGAGGTGGTATTCCAGGTCGTCGGTGGTGGGTGGACGGGGAAGCGCTCCGGCCAGCCAGTCGGCGAAGGTGACACCGGGCGGCGCGGCCCAGTCCGGACCGTCGCCACGCACGCAGAGCAGCGGCGCGGCGAGCGCGTACTCGGTCCAGGCCGCCACCGGGTCGCGGTCGGCGCGGCCCGGTGACCAGACCGGCCGGGTACGCGCCGGGTCGATGGCCAGCCAGGCGGCCATCCGGGCGGACGCCCAACC
>NZ_CADEAU010000184.1 GCF_902825405.1 Micromonospora maritima
GGCAGGTCGGCGGCCCGGGCCGAGGCGAGCGCCTCGGCGACCTCGGCACCGGGCAGGGTGACGAACCGGCCGCCGACCAGCAGCCGCTCGGCCGGGTCGGGGACGCCGATCCGGGCGTCCAGCGCCCGGGCGAGCAGGCCGGCCATCCGGGCCTCGCCCTTGATCCGGGCCACCGCGTCCGGCTCGACGCGTCCACGAGGGACATCCGGGGCGAGCCGGCCGACGTCGCGCAGCTCGACCCCGTCGTCGCCGAGGGTGGGCAGGATCTGCCCGATGTAGCGCACGAACGTCGGGTGCGGCCCGACCACCAGCACGTCCGGGGCCGACATGTCCGCGCGGTGCTGGAACAGCAGCCAGGACACCCGGTGCAGCGCCACGGCGGTCTTGCCGGTGCCGGGGCCGCCCTCGATCACCAGCACCCGGTCGCGTGGGGCGCGGACGAGCGCGAACTGGGCGGCCTGGATGGTGGCGACGATGTCCCGCATCGTGCCGGTGCGGCCGCGGCCCAGCTCGGCCAGCAGGTGGGCGTCGACGGCCTCGGCGATCTCCGCGAGGATGGTGTCGGTCAGGTCGTCGATGGTGTTGCCGGTGCAGGTGAAGGCGCGTTTGCGGCGGATCCCGGCAGGGTTGTCGGCGGTGGCCTCGAACCAGCCGGCGGCGGCCGGGGCGTGCCAGTTGACCACCAGCACCTCGCCGTCGGCGTCCCGGATCAGGTGTCGTCCGACGTAGCGGACCTCGCCGGCCTCGTCGTCGATCCGGCCGAAGGCCACCGCGTCGTCGGCCGCGCCGAGTGCCCGGGCGGCGGTGTCGGCGTACTGGCGCAGGTGGGCCGCGGCGGCGCCGTGGGCGGCGGCCGACGGCAGCCGGGCCAGGTCGTCGCGGCGCCGATCGCGGTGCGCGGCCGCCACGTCGAAGTAGGCCTGCTCGGCGGCGATGTCGGCTGCCTTGGACGCCGTGTCGGCTGCCGTGGACGCCACGCGACCCTCCCTCACGCCGGTGCCTGCCGGTCCGGCCGGCGGGACTCGGTCGGGGACCACCGTACCGTCCGGACCGGTGCCGTGCCGACCCCCGCGGGAAGCGCTCGTGGCGTTGACCAGCGATGTGTGTGAACGCTAACATCATCGAAGCGTATCGACGTTTGACGATCAATTGTCGGGGGAGCCGAGGAGGCGGGCCAGGTGGACAACGCAGTGCTCCGACGACGCGGGTCGTGGCGGACGGTGGTGTCGGCGGCCGTGGTCGCCGTGGTGGCGGCGGCAGCCGTGCTCACCGGGCACGCCGAGCCCGCGCGGGCCGCGACCACCGTCACCGTCAACGGCGCGTCCGGCGGGCGCACGTTCGACGGTGTCGGCGCGGTCAGCGGTGGCGGCGGCAACAGCCGACTGCTCATCGACTATCCGGAACCGCAGCGCGGCCAGCTCCTCGACTACCTGTTCAAGCCGGGCTACGGGGCCGCCATGCAACTGCTCAAGGTGGAGATCGGCGGCGACACCAACTCCACCTCGGGCGCCGAACCCAGCCACGAGCACACCCGCGGCAGCATCAACTGCAACCGGGGCTACGAGTGGTGGCTGATGGAGCAGGCCAGGGCGCGCAACCCGACCATCGCGCTGGCCGGGCTGGCCTGGGGTGCGCCCGGTTGGATCGGCAACGGCAACTTCTGGTCCACCGACTCGATCGACTACCTGGTCGCCTGGCTGGACTGCGCGGCCACGCACGGGCTGACCATCTCCTACCTCGGCGGGTGGAACGAGAAGGGCTACAACGCCACCTGGTACAAGAACCTGCGCGCCGCGCTCGACTCGCGTGGCTACGCGGCCGTGAAGATCGTCGCTTCGGACGACTTCGGGTGGGCCGCCGCCGACGAGTCGCTCCGCGACCCGGCGTTCGCCAACGCCGTGCAGGTCTTCGGCAGCCACTACGTCTGCGGCTACCGCAGCGCGCAGAGCAGTTGCCCCAGCTCCGCCAACGCGGTGTCGACGGGCAAGCAGCTCTGGGCCAGCGAGAACGGCTCCGACGACTACAACGCCGGCGCGGCGGCGCTCGCCCGGGGCGTCAACCGGGGATACCTCGACGGCAGGATGACCGGTTACCTCAACTGGCCGGCCATCGCCGCCATCACCCCGAACATCCCCTGGGCGACCACCGGTGTGGCGGTGGCCCAGCAGCCGTGGTCCGGCGCGTACTCCATCGGCCGCAGCGCGTGGGTGATGGCGCAGACCACGCAGTTCACCGCCCCGGGCTGGCGCTACCTCGACGGATCCGGCGGCTACCTCGGCGGCAACCGCAACAACGGCAGCTACGTCTCGCTGAAGTCGCCGAACGGCAGCGACTGGAGCACCGTCGTCGAGACCATGGACGCCGGCGCGGCGCAGACGCTCGACGTCACGGTCACCGGCGGGCTGTCCACCGGGGTGGTGCGGGTGTGGTCGACGAACGTCAGGTCGAACAACCCCGCCGACCACTTCGTCCGGGGCGGCGACATCACCCCGGTCGGCGGGCGCTTCTCGCTCACCGTCCAGCCCGGCCACGTCTACAGCATCACGACCACCAGCGGGCAGGGTAAGGGCACGGCGACCAGCCCGGCGGCGGGCACCCTGCGGCTGCCGTACGCCGACACCTTCGACAGCTACGCCACCGGCCGGCAGGCCCGCTACCTGATGGACCAGCAGGGCTCGTTCGAGATCGCCGGGTGCGCCGCCGGTCGGGCCGGGCAGTGCGTACGCCAGATGTCGGACCAGACGCCGATCTACTGGACCTCCGGCCAGGCAGAGCCGTACGCCCTGCTCGGCGACCTGAGCTGGCGCAACTACACGGTGTCCTCGGACGTCCTGCTGGAGAGGCCCGGTTACGTGCAGCTCGTCGGGCGCGCCAACACCTACAACCACCAGGGCCCGCAGAACCTCAACGGCTACTACTTCCGGGTCACCGACGGCGGCGCCTGGTCGATCCGGAGCAACAACACCAGCGGCAACTGGCGCACGTTGGCCAGTGGCACCACCTCGGCCCTGGGCACCGGCCGCTGGCACACCCTGGCGCTGAAGCTGGACGGTGGCACCCTCACCGCGTCCGTCGACGGCGTCACGGTCGGCTCGGTGTCGGACACGACCTGGGTAGCCGGTCAGATCGGGTACGGCACCGGCCAGGGTGTCACGGCCCAGTTCGACAACCTGTCGATCACCCCCGGCGACGGTTCCGGCAGCCCGACCGGGGAGATCCGCAGCGCGAGCGCCAACCGGTGCCTGGACGTCAACGGCGCCAGCCAGGCCGACGGTGCGGTGGTGCAGATCTGGGACTGCAACGGCGGGGCGAACCAGCGGTGGACGCTCGGCGCGAACAACCAGCTGACCGTCTACGGCAACAAGTGCCTGGACGTGCCGGGCACCGCCTCGGGCAGCCGCGCGCGGATCATGACCTGCACCGGCGGTGGCAACCAGCAGTGGCGGGTCAATGCCGACGGCACGATCGTCGGCGTCGCCTCGGGCCTCTGCCTGGACGTCAACGGCCAGGGCACCGCCAACGGCACGGCCGTCCAGATCTGGACCTGCAACGGTGGCAGCAACCAGCAGTGGATCCGCGGCTGACGCTGTCGACGCGTCGATCATGAGGTTGGCGGCCCGAGCGGAGATCGACAACGCCGCCGACTTCATGATCGACGAGAAGAGCGTCAACCCAAGGTTGACGAGTGCGAGCGCGTCAACCTATGGTTGACGCATGGATGAGACCGAACCGCTCACGATGAGCCACCCGGTGCGCCTCGACGAGCTGATCGAGGGCATCAAGAAGACCCGTTCCAACGCACTCGACCAGCTCGCCGACGCGGTCCTGGTCGCCGACCACCTGGGCGACGTCGCCGACCACCTGATCGGGCACTTCGTCGACCAGGCGCGCCGTTCCGGCGCCTCCTGGACGGAGATCGGCCGCAGCATGGGGGTGAGCAAGCAGGCCGCCCAGAAGCGCTCCGCGGCCAAGGTGGAGACCGCCGCCGCGCTCGACCCGAGCGCCGGGTTCGGCCGGTTCACGCCGCGCGCCCGCAACGTGGTGCTGGCCTCGCAGGAGGAGGCGCGGGCCGCCGGCAACGCCGAGATCACCCCCGGGCACGTCGCGCTCGGGCTGCTCGCCGAGCCGGACGGGCTGGCGGCCGCGTTGATCGTGGCGAAGGGCGTACCCCTGGAGATGTTCCGGGAGGCCGTCGTGCCGACGCTGCCGGCGCGGGCCGACCAGGTCCCGGACCTGATCCCCTACGACGCGCGCGCCAAGAAGGTGCTGGAGCTGACGTTCCGGGAGGCGCTGCGGATGGGCCACAACTACATCGGTACGGAGCACATCCTGCTCGCCCTGCTGGAGGAGGAGGGCGACGAGGGCGTGCTCGGCGGACTCGGCCTGCGCAAGGACGCGATGGAGTCCGCGGTGGAGGGCGCGCTGGCGGAGCTGACGCGCAAGCGGGCCTGACCCGCGTCGGGCACGTGTCACGGGGGCACGTGCCCGACGCGCGACGGGTCAGTCGGCGGTGGGGAAGCCGTACCGGGCGGCGTGCTCCGGGTCGGCGGGGTCGACCTGGCGGATGCCGGCGTCGGCGAGTCGCTTGTTCACCTCGTCGAGGCGGTCCCGCACCAGGCGGGCCTCCTCCTCGGTGACCCGGCCCCGGTGTGGCCGGCCGGCGTGCTCGATGGTGCCGTAGTCGATCTTCTCGGCGGTCCGCCGGGCCTTCGGCGGCTTCACCCGCTCGGCGGTACGCAGGAGCTGCGCCATCGGCACGTCGGTGGCCATCGCGTCGAACTCACTGGCGGTCAGCACCACCCGGCGCG
Source organism: Micromonospora maritima (assembly GCF_902825405.1). GTDB lineage: Bacteria > Actinomycetota > Actinomycetes > Mycobacteriales > Micromonosporaceae > Micromonospora > Micromonospora maritima. The sequence goes on from NZ_CADEAU010000184.1 coordinate 4,809, forward strand.
GCTCGCCGCCGCCGTGCCGGTCGTGGATCTCCACCACGGCCACGTCCAGCGCCGCGTCGTCGATGCTCTCCACGTCGACCGGGGTGGCGTCCAGCTGCACGGGCCCGGCGACCAGGTCCGGGTGCTCCAGCACGACGACCTTGACCACCTCGTCGTCGGGGGACAGCACCTGGCCGGTGAAGTCGGAGACGTGGATCGTCTTCTTGCCCATGCGCGGAGCTTCTCCTGTCGTAGCCGGAAATCGGACCACAAGACGCTACCGCACAGGTGTGCGAAGCCCCGGACCTCCGCCGTCCGGTGTGTCGCGGCCCGCTCAGCGGGTCGTGAGGCCGCGCCAGGCGGAGCTGTCGGCGGGCTGGGTGTTCAGCTCGGCCCAGGAGAGTCCCCGGTCGCGGGCCTCGCGGTAGCCCGGCTGCGCCGGGAACCGCCCGGCGGAGTCGGCGGCCCGCCAGCTCTGCTCCGCGTCCTGCTGGAATCGGTCATTCGGATGATTCGGCATGACCACTACCGTCCCAGAGAAACTTGTCCATGTATGGAAATCAATATGACGCAGGATCGATGCGTTCGGTTCCGTCGGAGCGTCAGATTCCTGCGGCCGGCAGGCGGACCACGAATCGGCATCCGTCGCTGACGTTCTGCACCTCTACCCGCCCGCCGTGCGCCTCAACCAGTCCGCGCACGATCGCCAGGCCGAGGCCGCCGGATCCACCCGGCTCGACCGCCGGGGTACGGGCCGGCTCACCGCGGAACGCCACGTCGAAGACCCGGGACAGGTCACCCTCGGGGATCCCGCCACAGGTGTCGGCGACGGCCAGCCAGGCCGTGTCGACCTCGCGCCCGGCGTCCACCCGTACCGTGCCGTCCTCCGGGGTGTAGCGGATCGCGTTGAGCAGCAGGTTGCCCACCACCCGGGCCAGCTCCCGCTCGCTGGCGCTGACCGTCGGCCAGCCCGCCTCGGGGGCCACCAGGCGGATCCGGCGCGCCGCCGCCAGCGGGGCCGCCCCGGCCAGCGCGTCGGAGACCACGTCGCCGAGCGGCACCGCGGACAGCGACAGCCGCAGCGCGCCGGCGTTGATCCGGGACAGCTCGAACAGGTCGTCGACAAGCCTGGTCATCCGGTCGGTCTCGACCCGGATCCGGCGGTGGTACTCGGTGACCGTGGCCGGGTCGTCGACCACGCCGTCCTCCAGCGCCTCGGCCATCGCACGCAGGCCGGCCAGCGGCGTACGCAGGTCGTGCGAGACCCAGGCGACCAGGTCGCGCCGGCCCTTCTCGATCCGGCGTTCCCGCTCGCGGGCCTGGTCGGCCCAGACCGCGGCGGCGGCCAGCCGGCGGCCGAACAGCCAGCCGACCGCCAGGCTCACCACGCCGGCGGCGGCCACGGTGGCCAGCACCACCTGGAGGTCGTGCGGGGACAGGAACATCGCCTGGGCGACCACGGCCACCCCGGCGGCCACCGCGCCGACGGTCATGGCCAGCAGCACCGAGATGTGCACGGTGATCGACCGGCCGCGCAGCAGCCGCAGCGTCACCGCGCCGGCCAGCCCGACGGCGAGCGCGGCGGCCAACGCCACGCCGAAGATCAGCGCGAGGTCACGCATCGGCCGGCTCGTACCGGTAGCCGACGCCCCAGACGGTGACGATGCGGCGGGGCCGCGCCGGGTCGTCCTCGATCTTCTCCCGCAGCCGCCGCACGTGCACGGTCACGGTCGACTGGTCGCCGAAGCTCCAGCCCCACACCCGGTCCAGCAGTTCGGCGCGGCGGAACGCGCGGGCCGGGTGCCGCATCAGGTGGGCCAGCAGGTCGAACTCGCGCAGCGTGAGGGTCAGTTCGCGGCCGTGCAGGCGGGCCACCCGGGGGCCGGTCTCCACCTCCAGACCGCCGTCGACGAGCAGCTGCGGCGGCGCGGCGGCCGGCTCCCCGCCGGCCCGGCGCAGCACCGAGCGGACCCGCAGCACCAGCTCCCGGGGGGAGAACGGTTTGCCCAGGTAGTCGTCCGCGCCCAGTTGCAGGCCGAGGATCCGGTCGGCCTCGTCGCCGCGGGCGGTGAGCATGACGATGGGTACGCCGTCCGGCCGCTCCCGCAGCCGCCGGCACACCTCCAGCCCGTCCAGCACGGGCAGCATCAGGTCCAGCACCACCAGGTGTGGCGGGCGGCGGGCCACGGTGTCCAGGGCCGCCGACCCGTCGCCGACGTGCTCGACCTCGTAACCGGCGTGCTCCAGGTAGCGGCAGACCACGTCCGCGACCGTCCGGTCGTCGTCCACCACCAGCACCCGCTGCGCCACCGCGCACCTCCCGCTCACGGAGAGGCCAGCGTAGCCACGGGTGGGAGCGCGAGCCATTGCCAGGTTCTTACGGTGTGGGCGGGTCGGAGCGGGTCCGGCGGGCGTACCGTGATCATGTGCTCGACCGACGGCTGTTCCTGCATCTGGCGACCTGGTTGGGGCAGTGGCCGGCGGCACCGGGATGGCACGTGGTCCGCTCCTACCGCCGGGCCCGCCCGGCCTGGGACGGTCGGCTGCGCCCGGCGATCGGCGTCGCGGTGGACGGCAGCGCGATCCTCTCCGTGGCGCCGGACCGGGTCGAGGCGGTCCGGGCGCTGATCCGCGGGCGTCCCCGCGACGCGTGGCTGCCGGCGCTGCCGGCAACGGTGGGCACGCCGGAGTTCACCACGCAGGCCGGGGCCTTCCGCTGGTGCACCGACCCGGCGCCGCTGCCCGACGTGGGGGAGTGGCTCCCGCCGACGGTGCCCGGCGCGCCGCCCTGGCTGCGCCTGTTCGACCGGGAGGTGCTGGTGGTCCGGGACGACGACGGCGCGTACCTGGCCGGGGTGGGGATCAAGCGGCACGACGCGTACGGGCATGAACTGGCGGTCGGCACGACGAAGGCGGCCCGCGGTCGCGGGCTGGCGCGGCGGCTGGTCGCCCAGGCGGCCCGTCGGGTGCTGGACGAGGGGGCGGTCCCGACCTATCTGCACGACGCGGACAACGTCGCCTCCGCGCGGGTGGCCGAGGCGGCCGGGTTCCCGGACCGGGGGTGGACCTCGTTCGGCGTCTTTCCGCACTGACCCTCGCGGCGTGGGCGCGGACCGTGGATCCCGGGCCGGATCCACGGTCCGCTGCCTCTCCCCCCAGGCCCCGACACCGGTAACGCTATGTGTGCGAGCGGGCGGCGGGCAAGGGGTGCGGCGACGGTTGGCCCTGTCCGGTTACGGACTTGACCTGCGCAATCCCGTCGGCTCGAAGCGGCGAGCGTCAGTGACGCAGAGTGTGGATCAGGGTGAGCGCCTGTCGGGTGACCGGTCGCAGCACCCGCAGGCGGGACAGCCCGACGAGCCGGTCGACCAACGGCACCACGCCGTCGATGAGCTGACGGGTCTTGACCTGCCCGGGCGAGCGGTCGTGCACCCAGTAGAGCACCACGCCCATGTAGCCGAGCCAGAGCAGCTCCGGCAGCGTCTCCCGCAACTCGTCGTCGAGCTTGGCGGTGGAGCCCGCGAGCACCTCGCGGAAGAGCGCCACGGACGCCTCGCGGGGCGCGGACGACTCGGTGGAGAACGGGCTGAGCGGCGAGGTCGGCTCGGCCGCCGTCTTGAAGAAGGTGCCGGCGAACGAGTGGTACGGGCTGAGCACGTCCACGCCGGCGTGGAGCACCCCGGCCAGTCGCGGGGCGAAGCCGCGCTCCCGGGCGAGCACCGGAGCGGCGACCGCCCGGTGCTCGTGCTGGGTCTCCGCGTAGAACTCCTGGATCAGGTGTTCCTTGGAGTCGAAGTAGTAGTAGGCGTTGCCCACCGCCACGCCGGCCTCCTGGGCCACCGCCCGCATCGTGGTGCGCGCGTACCCCCGCTCGCGGAACAACCGCAGGGCGGTGTCCAGGATCAGCCGGCGGGTCTGCTCACCCCGGGCGGTCGCCCCGGTGCTCGGGCCACCCGCAGCGGTCGTCGGCGCACTCTGCTCGGTCATCGTCGTCACCGTATCCCGGTTCCCGGATCCGCTCGCGGACCGCGGCGGCCGCCGCCACCACCCGCCTGGCCAGCGGGAGCAGGTGCGGGCGGGCCAGTCGTTCGGCCGTGCGGCGGTGCTCGGCGAGCGCCCACAGGCAGGCGAACCAGGCGCCGTCGCCGGTGTAGACCGCGCCGGTGTCGGCCACCACGGTCAGGTCCCGCAGCGTGGCGTCGTGGTCCAGCCCGGGGAGGCGCGACCGGGCCTCCGCCGACCCGGCCGGCACGAACTCCAGCGGTACGAGCTGGGCGCGCGAGGCGAGCCACCGTCGGGCGGCCCGGCACAGCGGGCAGCCCGCGTCGTAGAGGACGGTGAACCCGCGGATCCCACCGGCCCCGTGCCCGGTGGGATCCGACGGGTGTCCGCCCGGGGCGGACGTCACCGGGCCGGCGGGTTCGGCCCCGCCGGCGGGGCGGGGTGCGGGCCACCCTGGGGCGGGAGCACGGCGACCGGGGGCAGCGGCGGGTGGGTCGCCTGCTGCCGCAGCCGGCCGCGGCGGTAGCGGCCGAGCGCGAACACGTTGAAGAAGTGCAACGCCCCCAGGACCAGCAGCACCAATCCCACCTTGAGCGAGAGCTGCTCCAGTGCCTGGCTGGCGTCGCCGACCGGGCCGGACTCCTTCATGGCCACCGTGACGTAGCCCAGGTTGAGCAGGTAGAAGCCGACCACGAGCAGGCTGTTGACCGCGTCGGCCAGCCGGCTGTCGGCGAACACGTCCTGCAGGAACACCAGCCCGTTGCGGGAGAGCGCCCGCGCCACCCAGATGGTCAGGCCGATGCTCACCGCGAGGTAGGCCAGGTACATCCAGACCTTCACGTCCATCCCCCGTCGTCTCTCTTGAACATGTTCAAATTCGCGTCGCGCCGAGCGTACGACGTTTCTTGAACGTGTTCAAGTCCCGGACGCACGCCGGCCCGCCGTCGCGGACGGCGGGCCGGGTGGGGCGGTACGGATCAGTCGGTCAGGCCGAGCACCCGCGCGGCGGCGCGGCCGTTGGCGTGGCTGGCGCCGTAGGTGGCGACGAAGGCGCGTGCCCCCACCGGACGCCAGGCGCCCGGCCAGCCCATCTCCACCACCGTCACCGGGTGCGTGGCGGCCAGCGCCTCGACCAGCTCCCGGGCGCCGGGCAGCCGGTGCAGGTG
>NZ_CADEAU010000185.1 GCF_902825405.1 Micromonospora maritima
CGGCCCGCGCGCCTGCGCCGGCTGGCCGCCGTGCGGGACCGGGCGACCACCCAGGTACGCCTGCTCGACCGCCAGCTCGGCCCGCTGGTCGGGCAGGCCCGGGTGGCGGACTTCCTCCGCTCGCTGCGCCCGGCCTGGTGGCTCGTGCGTGGATGGCTGGCCGCGCTGCTCGTCGGCGAGATGACGGGAAGCGACCGGGCCGGTCTGCTGCCCCGGATCGAGGGCAGCGTGCTGGGCGGCCTCGTGCTGCTCGCCGGCGCGATGCTCGCGTCGCTGTGGCTCGGCCGCCGCTCCGGCGACTTCACCGGGTGGCCCCGACGGCTGCACCTGGTCGGGACCGCCGTGCTCGCCGTGTTCGCCCTCGTGGTGGTCACCGACGTGCAGGAGCGGGCCGGCGTCGACCCGGACGCCGACTACCAGCAGGTGTCGGTGGACGGTCGGTTCGACCGGATCGAGGACGTCTTCGTCTACGACCAACAGGGACGGTTGATCCGCGACGCGCAGCTCTTCGACCAGAACGGCGTGCCGATCCGGCTCGGCTGGCCGACCTGCCTGGACTCGTCCGGCTCCGTGCCCGCGCCGCGCAACGCCTACCCGTACTGCCCGGACCTGGCCCCGTTCGGGCCGCCGGAACCGCCGTCACCCGCCCCGCCCGCGCCCTCGGAGAGCGCCACGCCCACGGCGACCGGCGTGCCGCCCGCGCCCACGGCTGCCGCCACGCCAGGCACCCCGTCGCCGACGCGCTGAGCCGGCCACGCCGGTCTACGGTTTCCGCGATCCGCACCTGTCGAGCTGAGTCGTCGACGACATCAGCTCGACAGGCGTCTCCGCCTACACCCGCCACGACGCCGCATCTGTCCGATGGGTTCACAGGAGGTGAATGCCACTGTTCTTCCGTCTTCCCCGGGCCGGTGAGCGCGTGGCACGCTACCGGCACGTAACACCCAACTGTGCGACCAGCCAACGATGACTGACCGCTAGGAGGACGGGCCCATGGGCGAGATGGTGAGCTTCACCGGCAACGGGGGGACGAGCGAGGGGTATCTCGCGATACCCTCCGGCGGTGCGGCGAGCCCGGCGGTCATCGTCATCCAGGACTGGTGGGGCCTGGTGCCCCACGTGCGGGCCGTGGTCGACCGCTTCGCCGACGCCGGCTTCGTGGCCCTCGCGCCCGACTTCCGGCACGGCGGCCCGGCCAGCAAGCCGACCGAGCCCCGGCAGATGCTGAACAGCACGCAGATGGACGAGGCGGCGAGCGACATCGCGGCCGCCGCCGAATACCTGGCGAGCCGACCCGAGGTCGCCGGCAAGGTGGGCTGCGCCGGCTTCTGCGCGGGCGCCAGCCTGGCCCTGTGGTCCGGCACGTTCTCCGAGCGGATCGTCGCCACGGCCGGCTTCTACCCCCGCCTGCCCTGGGAGGGCATGGCCGACGGCAGCGCCCGCTGGGGCGGCTACGCCGGTAAGGCGGCGCTCATCCACTGCTCCGAGGCGGACGGTCTCTCCGCCGCCGACGGGGTGCAGAGCGTACGCCGGTCCATCGAGGCCGCCGGGGGGACCTGCCAGACGTTCGACTACCCGGGTACCGCGCACGCGTTCTTCAACGAGGACCGGCCGGAGCACTTCGACCAGCGGGCCGCCGCGACCGCCTGGGCGCGCACCCTGGAACTGTTCCGGGCGAAGCTTGGCTGAGTCGCGTACCCCCGACGAGGTGGTCGCCCGCGCGGCGCGGGCGACCGACCTGTCCGACCTCGACGGCGCGGTCAGCGACTGCTTCGCCTGCCCCCGCCTGGTGACGTGGCGGGAGGAGGTGGCCCGGGTCAAGCGCGCCGCGTTCCGCGACCAGGACTACTGGGGACGGCCCGTGCCCGGCTTCGGGCCGCCGGACGCGCGCATCGCGATCCTCGGCCTGGCGCCGGCCGCGCACGGTGGCAACCGCACCGGGCGCATCTTCACCGGGGACCGGTCGGGGGACGTGCTCTTCGCCGCGCTGCACCGGGCCGGGCTGGCCAACCAACCGACGAGTGTGTCCGCCGACGACGGCCTCGCGCTCCGGGACACCCGCATCTTCGCCGCCGTGCGGTGCGCCCCACCGGACAACAAGCCCACCCCGGCGGAGCGGGACACGTGCGCGCCGTGGCTGCACCGGGAGGTCGAACTGGTACGCCCCACGGTGCGCGTGGTGGTCGCGCTGGGCGCGTTCGCCTGGGCCGCGTGGTGGCCGGTGCTGCGGCACGTGTACGGGCAGCGCCCGCCCACGCCGCGCCCCGCGTTCGGCCATGGGGCACACTGGTCCGGCGAGTCGGTGCCGACGTTGCTCGGCTGCTACCACGTCAGCCAGCAGAACACGTTCACCGGCCGACTCACGCCGGCGATGCTCGACGACGTGTTCACCCGGGCGAAGCACCTGGCCGGGGTGGACTGAGGAACACCTGAGGCGGTGGGATGGATTTCGGCGTACTGCGCAGGTGGTGGCCGGTCGCGGCGGTGACGGCGCTGCTCGCGATCGCCGCGCTCGCCGCCGGGCACTCGGCCATCGGCGCCAGCCGGATCCCGCCCGCCGCCGACACCATCCCGTACGTGCCGGAGTACCCCTCGGAGACCCCGTCGTTCCCGGTCGAGCCCCGGCAGGCCGGCGAGCAGACCTCCGGCGGGATACCGGACTGGCTGGTCACCGCCGCCATGGTGCTGCTGGCCGCGGCCGTGCTGGCCGTGGTCGGATACGTGCTCTGGACATTCGTCGGCGGTGCGCTCCGCCGGACCACCCGGGCAGTGCCCGTGCAACGGGCCCGGCGGAGCGCCGCGGGCACCGCCCGCGAGGTGATGGCGGCCCTCGACGCCGGACTCGTCGAACTGGACGACCGGTCCACCGACCCGCGTACCGCGGTGATCGCCTGTTGGGTCCGGCTGGAGGAGGCCGCCGAGGAGGCCGGCGTGCCGCGCCTCACCGGGGACACCCCCACCGACCTGGTCGGTCGGCTGCTGCGCGGCGGACCGGCGGCCGGCGTGCCGGCCATCGCCAGCGCCGACGTGCTCGACGGTTTCGCGCACGTCTACCGGGAGGCCCGGTACGCCACCCACCCCGTCGACGAGCGCACCCGGGACCAGGCCCGGGCCGCGCTGCGCCGGCTGCGCGGCGAGCTGACGAGCGTGGCGGCGGGAGCGGACCCGGCATGAGCACCAGCATCGACGACCTGCTCGCGTTCGGTGACGATCCCTCCGGGGAGGTCGAGCGCCCCTCCGGCGGCCGGGCGCGCTGGTTGCTGCGGACCGCGACGGTCACCGCCGCCGCCGTGGTGGTCGTCGTGGTCGCGTTGCGCGCGGTCGGCCTGCTGGTCCCGATCTGGATCGTCGTCGCGGGGGTGCTCGCCGTTCTCGCCGTGCGCCGGGTCACCGCCGCACTCGCGCCCCCGCCGCCACCGCGTGCCGGCGCCCGTACCCCCGCCGGTGAGGAACCCGGCAGCTGGAACTGGTCCTCCCGGGACGCGCTGCGGGCCGCCATCAACGGGTGGGAGCGCCCGCTGGACTGGTGCGGCGGCAACCGGGAGCGGTTCACCGACCGGGTGCTGCCCCGCCTGGGCGAACTGGCCGACGAGCGGTTGCGCCAGCGGCACGGCGTGACCCGCGAGTCGGACCCGGCCCGGGCCCGTGCCCTGCTGGGCGAGCCGCTCTGGACGTTCCTCGGCACTCCCGCCCGCCGCCCCCCGACGCCGCGCGACCTCGCGGTGATCGTCGCCGAACTGGAGAAGATCTGATGAACGACGTGGACCGGAGCATGCCCCCCGCCGAGGTGGGCCGGCTCGCCCGGACCGTCCTGGACGCGGTCGGCACCGTCGTGGTCGGCAAGCGCGAGGCGTTGGAGCTGGTGTTGGCCGGCATCCTCGCCGGCGGTCACGTGCTGCTGGAGGACCTGCCCGGCCTGGGCAAGACGCTCACCGCGCGCTCCTTCGCGCAGGCGCTCGGGCTGGACTTCCGCCGGCTCCAGTTCACTCCGGACCTGCTGCCCGCCGACGTCACCGGCTCCTTCCTCTACGACCAGCGCAGCGGCGACTTCTCCTTCCGCGCCGGCCCGGTCTTCACCAACCTGCTGCTCGCCGACGAGATCAACCGGACGCCGCCGAAGACCCAGTCGGCGCTGCTGGAGGCGATGCAGGAGAAGCAGGTGTCGGTGGAGGGCGTGACCTACCGGCTGGACGAGCCGTTCCACGTGCTGGCCACCGCCAACCCGATCGAGTACGAGGGCACCTACCCGCTGCCCGAGGCACAGCTCGACCGGTTCCTGTTGCGGGTCTCCTTCGGCTACCCGAGCCACGACGAGGAGTGGGACGTGCTGCGCCGGCGGATCGCCCGCCGCCGTGAGGAGGCCGAGATCACGCCGGTGGTGGACGCCGGCACCCTGCGCGCCATGCAGGCCGCGCTGGAGGACGTGGTCGTCGAGGACTCGGTCGGCCGGTACATCGTGGCGCTCACCTCGGCCACCCGTGAGCACCCGTCGGTGCTGGTCGGCGCGTCCCCGCGCGGCTCGCTGGCGTTGCTGCTGCTGTCCCGGGTGCGGGCGGTGCTCGCCAACCGGGACTACGTGGTGCCGGAGGACGTCAAGGCGGTGGCGGCGCCCGCGCTGGCCCACCGGATCACGCTGCGGCCGGAGATGTGGCTGCGCCGGGTGGATCCGTCCTTCGTGGTCGGTGAGGTGCTGGAGTCGACGCCGGCACCGGCCAGCGGCGCGCTGCCCAGCTACGCTGCCGGGCGCTGATGGACGCGCGGGCCGAGCCGGCGAGCGGCTGGGCGCCCACCTGGGCGCTCGGCCGGGCCGTGCTGCTCACCGGGGTGCTCGTCGTCGCGGGTGTGCTGCTCGGCCGGATCGACCTGGTGGCGCTGGCCACACCGTTCGCGCTGGGCACCGCGTACGCGTTGCGCCGCCGGCCGGCCGCGCAGCCGGAGCTGGAACTGGGCGTCGGGGACACCCATCTGGTCGAGGGCGGGCCGATGGCCGCCACCGTGGCGGTGGCCAACCCGGACGTGGTCGGCTACGACATCGCGGTGGTGCGTACCCGGATGTCCCGGTGGCTGCGGGTGGAGCAGGTCGGCTTCGGCGGCTCCGGCCTGGACGTGCGCGGCTCCGGCGGCGCGGACCGACCGTTCGTCACCTCGGTGCCCCGGGGCAGCGCGGTCGACCTGGAGCTGACCGGCACCGCGCTGCGCTGGGGCCGGCACCCGATCGGCCCGGCCGGGGTGCGGGTCGCCGTCGCCGACGGGCTGCTGGTGTCCCGGGCGGTGATCACCGATCCGATCCGGGCCCGGGTCTACCCGCGCACCGAGCCGTTCGACGCGGTCGAGGCGATGCCGCGGGCCGCCGGGCTGGTCGGCGCGCACCGGTCGCGGCGGCCGGGGGAGGGCGGCGAGCTGGCCGGGGTACGCGTCTTCGCCCCCGGCGACCGGCTTCGCCGGATCGACTGGCGGGTGTCGTTGCGGGCCCGGCAACTGCACGTCGCGGCCACCCTCTCGGACCGGGACGCCGAGGTGGTGGTGCTGCTGGACGTGCTGGCCGAGGCGGGCCGCTCCGGCGGGGTGGGCGGCGCGGCGTCGGTGCTCGACACCACGGTCCGGGCCGCCGCCGCGATCGCCGAGCACTACCTGCACCGGGGCGACCGGGTGGCGCTGCTGGAGTACGGGCCGTCCGCCCGCCGGCTGCGCCCCGCCACCGGCCGGCGGCAGTACCTGACCGCGCTGGAGTGGCTGCTCGACGTGCACGCCGAGTCCTCCCCGCACGAGCCGTACGACCAGGTCTTCGGCCCGCAGGTGCTCTCCTCGGACGCGCTGGTGGTGGTGCTCACCCCGCTGCTCGACGAGCGGTCGGCGCAGATGCTGGCCCGGCTGGCCCGGGGTGGGCGGTTCGTGGTGGCGGTGGACACGCTGCCCACCGAGCTGCCGGTGCCGAAGGAACGGGGTTGGGCCGAGGTGGCGTACCGGCTGTGGCGGCTGGACCGGGACACGATGATCGGCCAGCTCCGCGAGCACGGCGTGCCGGTGGTGCGGTGGGCCGGCGCCGGCAGCCTGGACGAGGTGCTGCGGGACGTCTCCCGCTTGGCGACCGCACCGAAGGCGGGGTTCAAGTAGTGGATGCCGTAGTCGAGCGGATCCGGGGGCTGCGCTACGCCGCCGCCCGGGTGAGCCCGCTGCCGCTGCTGGTGCGCGGCGCCATCTTCCTGGTCGTGCTGGCCGGTCTCCTGCTCGCGTACCCGGTGCAGGTGCTGGCCCCGCGTGGGCTGCTCGCCCTGACGGTGGCCGCGGTGCTGCCGGCGGTCGGGCCGCGACGGGTCTGGCCGACGTTCACCGCGCTGGTGACGGTCGCCGGCTGGCTGCTGGCCACGCTCGGCTTCGACCGGCCGCCGGCATTGTGGCGGCTGCTGGCCGTGGCGACGCTGCTCTACCTGGCGCACACCCTCTGCGCGCTCGCCGCGCTGCTGCCGTACGACGGGTTGATCGACCCGGACCTGGTGCTGCGGTGGCTGGCCCGGGCCGGTGGCGTGGTGCTGGCCAGCGCCGTGGTCGGCATCGTGCTGGCCGGGCTCGGCGGGGTCGGCGGGACGGCGGGCTCGCAGGTGGCGACGGTGGTGGGGCTGCTGGTCGCGGTGGGGCTGAGCGCGCTGCTGGGGTGGCTGCTGCGTCGCAGATGACGGGACGCCCCGGGACGTTGCGCAGGTCACACGGGTTGTGCTCCGTCACAGAAGGGGGTCTCGCGCGGGATTACCGGAGCCCCCCGGGGAAAGATAGATGACGTGAATCCGAAGCGGATCCTTGTCGTGGGTGCCGGGCACGTTGGCCTGTACGCCGCTCTGCGCCTGTCCAAGAAGCTGAGCTCCCGTGAGGCCGAGGTCGTCGTCGTCGACCCGCAGCCGCACATGACGTACCAGCCGTTCCTCCCGGAGGCTTCGGCCGGCAACATCTCCCCGCGGCACGCCGTGGTGCCGCTGCGGCGGGAGTTGCGCAAGTGCACGGTGGTGGCCGGCACGGTCACCCGGATCGACCACGACCGGAAGACCGCCGTGGTGCAGCCGATCAGCGGCCCGGCCCGGGAGATCCCGTACGACCACGTGGTGGTCGCCCCCGGCTCGGTGTCCCGCACCCTGCCGATCCCCGGCCTGCACGAGAACGGCATCGGGTTCAAGACCATCGGTGAGGCCATCTTCCTGCGCAACCACGTGCTGGACCGGCTCGACGTGGCGGCCGCCACGACCGACCCGCAGGTTCGCAGCCGGGCGCTGACGTTCACCTTCGTGGGCGGGGGCTACGCCGGCATCGAGGCGCTCGCCGAGATGGAGGACATGGCCCGTGACGCCCTGCGCTACTACCCGGAGCTGAAGCCCGAGGAGATGCGCTGGGTGCTGGTCGAGGCCACCAACCGGGTGCTGCCCGAGGTCGACCGGGACATGGGCGCCTACACGGTGCAGCAGCTGCTGAAGCGGAACATGGACATCCGGCTGGACACCCGGCTGGAGTCCTGCGTCGACGGCATCGTGAAGCTCTCCGACGGTGACAGCTTCCCGTCCGACACCATCGTGTGGACGGCCGGCGTGAAGCCGTCGCCGATGCTGGACGCGACCGACTTCCCGCGCGACGAGCGCCGCCGGATCACCTGCCGGCCGACGCTCCAGGTGGTGGACGGCGACCGGGTGGTCGAGGGCGCGTGGAGCGCCGGCGACTGCGCCGCGGTGCCGGACCTGACCAAGGAGCCGGGCAACTTCTGCTCGCCGAGCGCGCAGCACGCGGTGCGGCAGGCCGCCCGGATGGCCGACAACATCGCGAACGTGATCCGCGGACGCGAGCCGGTCGACTACAAGCACAAGCACGCCGGAAGCGTGGCCAGCCTCGGCCTGCACAAGGGCGTGGCGCAGGTCTACGGCGTGAAGATGACCGGTTGGCCGGCCTGGTTCATGCACCGGACGTACCACATGTCGCGGATCCCCTCGTTCAACCGCAAGGTCCGCGTGGTGGTCGACTGGTCGCTGGCGTTCTTCCTCAAGCGTGAGGTGGTCGCGCTGGGCCAGCTGCACGACCCGCGCGAGGAGTTCGCCGAGGCGTCCGCCCCGCCGGTCGGCGCGGCGCGCGTCTGATCGACAGCGGAAAGGGCCCTTCCCGTACGGGAGGGGCCCTTTGTCGTGTCCGGGGTCAGAACCGCCAGGTCCACGCGTCGGCGATCCGGGTACCGGGGCCGAAGAGCTGTTCCAGGGTGCGGCGCAGCAGGTCCGCGTGCGGCGCGTCGTCGGTCAGCGCGACGCACGACGCGCCCCAGGAGTCGACGTCCCGGGCGGCCTGCCGGCGTTGCCGGTCGCCGACCGCCGGCGTCACACCGCGCCGGGCCACGTCGGCCAGCAGCGCCGAGGTGGGTCGCTGCCAGGTGCCCATGGTGGCCGTGCCGCCCTCACCGTACGGGCCGATGAAGAAGCCCTCGGGCATGCCGAAGGCGACGTCGGTGGCGGTGGCGGTGGCCCAGCGCATCGGCCACGGGTCCTTGGGGGTGGCCGTGGGCACCGGCACCAGCACCCCGCCCGGGCGGACGCACTGCCGCCAGTGGCCGCCGGTGACGAACTCGGGCAGCGCGGGCCGCTCGACGGTCGGCAGCGGGGTGGGGAAGACGCTGAGCAGGGCGGCGCCGACCGCGGCCGGGACCAGCCGGCCGGCGCGACCCCGGTCCTGTCGGGCCTGGTGCACGGCGAGCGCGAGGAGCGTGCCGACGAGCGGCAGCACCGCCAGCGCGAAGCGCATCGGCAGCGCGCCGTCCACCACCGGCAGACCGGCCAGCAGCGCGTACGGGCCGGGCACACCGGTCCGTTCCCCGCCCACCACGACCTCCGGGCCGAGCGCGAGCGCGGCCGCCACCAGCGCCGCGGCCACCACGGCGACCACCAGCGCGCGCCGGCGCAGCCAGACCGCGCAGGCGACCGTGACCAGCAGCAACGGCCAGCCCAGGAACGTGGTGAACTCGGCCGGCCCGGTGGTCAGCCGGACCGCCTCCGGGCTGCCGAACACCGTCAGCGCGGAGAGCCGGGTCCAGCCGGTGAGGTCGGCGGAGAAGTAGGCCGGGGGGAAGATCCCGTCCGCGACGCCCTGCGGCCCGGCGAACTGGACCCAGAGCGGGTACGCCAGCACCATCAGCGCCAGCCCGGCGGCGCCGAGCAGCCCGCCGGCGAAGGTGGGCAGCGCCCGCCGGAGCAGGTCCCGGTCGGTCAGCGCGTACGCCACGGCCGTCACGGCCAGGGTGAGCGCGGTGAGGAAGAGCACCTCCTCGCCGACGAAGACCTGGACGGTGGCCACGACGGCCAGCCCGAGCGCGGCGGAGGCCGCCCGCATCCGGTCCGGCCCGTCCGTACGCCCGGCCGGGTCCGCGGCGCGCAGCAGCCGGACCACCAGCGCGACCAGCACCGGGACCAGCCACTGCGCGGTCATGTGCAGGTGGCCGTTGCTCTGCGAGACCATGCCCGGCCCGAAGCCGCAGACCGCCGCGCCGAGCGCGGCGGCGAGCGGGCCGACCCGCAGCGTCCGGGTGAACAGCAGGTACCAGGCGAGCGCGGTGCCGGCCATGTTCCCGGCGACCAGCAGGGCGAACGTGACGGGCGCGCCGAACGCCAGGGTGATCGGGGCGAGCAGCACGCCGAGCGCGACGACCGACGTGTTGGCCATCAGGTTCACCCCGTCCGGCGCGTTCAGCCGGTCGGTGACCAGGCTGAACTCGCCGTGCAGGGCGCGCGCGTCGAGCGCCAGGAACCACTCGTACAGGGTCTGGTCGGCCGGGTTGAGGGCGAGCATCCGGCTGCCGGGCGCGGGCCACAGGCCGTGGGTGAGCCAGCCGGCGAGCGCCACGAACAGGAGCGCGACCACGAGGTCCGTCCGCCGGCGGTGGACGGCGGCCCGCAGCCGGGTCGCCCGGCCCCCGCCGG
>NZ_CADEAU010000186.1 GCF_902825405.1 Micromonospora maritima
CTGCCGCTGCGGGTCACCCGGGGGCGGGCGCTGCTCGCCGTCGAGCGGCCCGCCGAGGCGGTGGAGGACCTCGCCGAGGCGGTCACCCTCTGCGTCGAGCAGGGGCTGCCGGGCGACGCGCTGCTGCGGTGGGAGCTGGCCGAGGCCTACCGGGCCGCCGGTCGGCTGACCGAGGCGGCCGAGGTGGCCGAGGAGGCGGTGCTCGGCCTCGACCGGGCCGGCGCGCAGGCCGAGGCCGACCGCTGCCGGCACCTGCTGGCGGGCATCTACGAGGGGCTCGGCGAGCCCGACCTGGCGCTCGGGCTGCTCGACCGGTTGGCCGAGAACCTGGACGGGCCGGACAACCTCCCGCAGCGGGCGCAGGTGCTGGAGGAGGCCGGTGGCATCCTCTACGACGCCGACCGGGACGCGCTGGCCGCGCAGCGGTTCGCGGCGGCCGCGACCGCCTGGCGGCTGGCCGGTTACCCGGTGGACGAGCTGCGGGCCCGGCGGCGGGAGATGCTCGCGCTGCACTGGTCCGGTGACCTGCCGGCGGCGGTGGCCGCGATCGAGCGGGTGGACGAGGCCGTCGGGGCGCTCGCCGGGCTGCCCGACGAGCCGCCCGTGGTGACGTACGAGCGGGCGATGGCCGCCGACGCGGTGGCCCGGGTGCTGATCGCCGAGGAGCGGATCACCGCCGCGCTCGACCGATTGGACGGCGTGCCCGACCGGCTGCGGTCGATCGAGGCGTTCGGCGAGGCGGCGCAGGTCGAGGTCCTGACCGGTGAGCTGCTGCTCCGCGACGGTCGGGCCGACCAGGCCGAACGTCTGCTGGCCCCGGTGCTCGCGGGGCTGCCCGCCGGTTCCCGTCCGGCGGCCCAGGCCGCCTGGTTGCTCGCCCGGGCGCTTGACGACCAGGGCCGCCCGGCCGAGGCGGCGAAGATCCGGGCGGAGCACGGCATCGGGGAGGACTGACGACGCGGCGGTGTGAGGCGACCGACGGGTAACCACGGCTGCCTCACCCGCGACGCGAGGTCTAGGCTGGCCCGGTGGCGGTGGAACAGCAGGCACGGGGTGCGGCGGGTGCGGCCCGGCGCCGGTCCCGGCGGGACGAGATCCTGGAGATCGCGGTCGGCCTCTTCGCGGCCCGCGGTTACCACGGCGTGTCGATGGACGACATCGGTGCGGCCGCCGGTGTCACCGGCCCCGCGCTCTACCACCACTTCGCCGGCAAGGAGGCGATGCTCGTCGCCGCGCTCATCCCGGTCAGCGAGGGGTTGCTCGCGGGCGGGCGGGAGCGGGCCGCCGGCCACCCGGACGACGCGCGCGGCGCGCTGGAGTCGCTCATCGACTTCCACGTCGAGTTCGCCTTGGCCAACCCGGCGGTGATCGCGCTGCACCTGCACGAGCTCGACCGTCTTCCGGACGAGCCGCGCCGCCGGATCCGCCGGCTCCAGCGGATGTACGTGGAGGAGTGGGTCACCGTGCTGACCGCGCTGCACCCCGGCCTGCCGGACGCCGCCGCCCGGGTGCTCGCCCACGCCGCGTTCGGCCTGATGAACTCGACTCCGTTCCTCGGCGGCGAGGTCGACCGCCGGCGGCGGGCGGAGCTGCTGCGCGGCGCGACCCTGGCGGCCCTGCTCGCGCCCACCGACCCGACCTGACACGCCGCGCTCACCTTAACGCGTGTTAAGAAGGGACCCCGGCTTTGCGTCGAGAAGGGGTCACGTCCGTGCCGAACATGATCGAATCGTTGTTGGTCGCCAACCGTGGGGAGATCGCCCGGCGGGTGATCCGTACCGCCAGGCGGCTGGGGATCCGGGCCGTCGCGGTGCACTCGGAGGCCGACGCCGACCTGCCGTTCGTCACCGAGGCCGACGAGGCGGTCTGTGTCGGGCCGGCCAACCCGGCGCAGAGCTACCGGAACGTGGAGGCGATCCTCGACGCGGCCCGGAGCACCGGCGCGCAGGCGATCCACCCCGGCTACGGCTTCCTGTCGGAGAACGCCGACTTCGCCCGTACCGTCGAGGGGGCCGGCCTGATCTGGGTCGGACCCGGCGCGGACGCGATCACCGCGATGGGCGACAAGATCAACGCCCGTAACCTGATGGCGGCGGCCGGTGTCCCGGTCGCGCCCGGCACCACCGAGCCGGCGGGTGACCTGGACGCGGCGGTCGCCGCCGCCGCCGAGATCGGCTACCCGGTGATGGTCAAGGCCGCCGCGGGTGGCGGCGGCATGGGCATGGGCGTGGCCGCCGACGAGGCCGCGCTGCGCACCGAGTACGACAAGGTCCGCGCGTTCGCCGAGCGGATGTTCGGCGACGGCTCGGTGCTGATCGAGCGGTACTTCCCCCGGGTACGCCACGTCGAGGTGCAGATCCTCGGCCTGGCCGACGGCCGGGTGGTGGCGCTGGGCGAGCGGGAGTGCTCGGTGCAGCGACGCAACCAGAAGCTGGTCGAGGAGTCGCCGTCCCCGGCGGTCTCGCCCGAGCTGCGCGAGCGCTTCCTGGCCGCCGCGGTCCGCGCCGGCGAGGCGGTCGCCTACCGCAACGCCGGCACCGTCGAGTGCTTGCTCGACCCCTCCACGCAGGAGTTCTTCTTCCTGGAGATGAACACGCGGCTCCAGGTCGAGCACCCGGTCACCGAGTACGTCTACGGCGTCGACCTGGTCGAGGAGCAGCTCCGGGTGGCGTCCGGCCTGGCGCCGACGTTCGACCCGGACGCGCTCACCCCGCGCGGCCACGCCATCGAGCTGCGGATCAACGCGGAGGACCCGAAGCGCTTCCTGCCCGGCCCCGGCGCGATCACTACCTGGAACGAGCCGTCCGGCGCCGGCGTGCGGGTCGACTCCGGTTACGTGGCCGGCAACACCGTCACCCCGTTCTACGACAGCCTGCTGGCCAAGCTGATCGTCAGCGGCGCGACCCGGGAGGAGGCGGTCGAGCGGGCGCGCGCGGCGGTCGCCCAGTTCGAGATCGCCGGTCCGAAGTGCAACCTGCCGTTCTTCGCCGAACTGCTGGAGAACCCGGAGTTCCTCTCCGGCGACTACGACACCGGCATCGTCGCCCGGATGCGCTGACCCTCGCCGGTGCCGGACGGCCGTGCCGTCGCTACCGGCCGTCCGGCACCGGTACGGGGTCGCCGCCGCGTGTCGACCCGCCGCCGAGCTGGTCCCGGCGGCGGGTCAGGTAGGCGCGTTCCGCGGCGTTGCCGGCGAGATCGACGGCCCGGTCGTACGCCGCCCGCGCGTCGTCGCGTCCGAGCCGGCGCAGCAGGTCGGCGCGGGCGGCGTGGAAGGCGTGGTAGCCGCCGAGGGCCGGGGCGAGCCTGTCGATCTCGGCGAGCCCGGCCCCGGGACCGTCGACTTCGGCGACCGCGACCGCGCGGTTGAGCCGCACGACGGGCGACGGATCGAGCAGCACCAGGCGGTCGTAGAGGGCGACGATCGTGGACCAGTTGGTGTCCGCCGCGGACGGTGCCGCCATGTGGACCGCGTTGATCGCGGCCTGGAGCTGGTAGCGCCCGGGTGGGTCACCGCCGGCGGCGAGCGCCCCGATCCGCTCCCGGACCAGGGCCCTGCCCTCGGCGGCGCGGGCCCGGTCCCACCCGCCGCGGTCCTGCTCGGCGAGGGTCACCAGCTCTCCGGTGCGGGACACCCGCGCCGGCCGCCGAGCGTCGACGAGGAGCATCAGAGCGAGCAGTCCGGCCACCTCGCCGTCGTCCGGGAGCAGGGTCCGGAGCAGCCGGCCGAGGTGGATCGCCCGGTCGCTGAGGTCGACGCGGAGCGGGTCGTCCCCCTCACCGGCCAGGTAGCCCTCGTTGAAGACGAGGTGGACCACCGCGAGCACGCCGTCGAGCCGCTCGCGGATGTCGTCGGCCGACGGCACCCGGTACGGGATGCCCGCGGCTCTGATCTTCTCCTTGGCCCGGGTGATCCGCCGCGCCATCGCGGTCTCCCGGACCAGGAAGGCGCGGGCGATCTCGGCGACGGTGAGCCCACCGACCAGGCGCAGGGTGAGCGCCACCCGGGCCTCCATGGCGAGGGCCGGGTGACAGCAGACGAAGACCAGCCGGAGCCGGTCGTCCCCGATCGGGCCGGTCGGTCGGGGAGGGGTGTCGTCGTACATGATCAGGGCCGCCCGGTGCTTGGCGTCGCGTTGCGATTCACGACGGAGCCAGTCGATCGCCTTGCGGGTCGCCGTGGTGGCGAGCCAGCCACCGGGACTGGGCGGTACGCCCTCGCACGGCCAGCGTGCCGTGGCCGCCGCGAACGCCTCCGCCGTCGCGTCCTCGGCGACGTGCAGGTCGCCGAAGCGACGCGTGAGGTCGGCGACCACCCGCGCCCACTCGTCGCGGTGGGCCCGGGTGAGCGCCCCTTGGACGGCGACCGCCGAGGGTGCGTTCACCGCTGCCCGGAGACGGCGCGCCGGGTCTGCCCGAGGCCGCGGAACCGGTGCACCTCCTGCGGCCAGTCGAGTGCTGTCGCGAGCCGGCCGGCCCAGTGCCGGGCCGCCTCGTCGTCCGGCACGTCCACGACGACGAACCCGCCGAGGTGCTCCTTGGTCTCGGCGTACGGGCCGTCGGTGAAGACGGGCCTGCCGTCGACCGGCTCGACCGCGCACATCACGGTGGACCGGTCGAGCCCGCCGTTGGCGAAGATCAGCACGTCCTCCGCCAGCATCTCGTCGATCACGGCCCGCACGGCGACGTCCTTCTCGCGCATCTCGTCCGCCGTGTGCTCGTGCACCCACTCGTCGTTGAACGCGATCAGGTACTCCGTCATGTCGTCCCCCTCGGTCCGGGGCCGCGGCCCGATCGGCCGCCCCACCATCTCCACGAACGGCGGTGGCCCGACACGACACCATCACGGATCCGCCGGCGGGGCGACCCCGGTCGGGGTGTCACACTTCGGGGAGACGAGGCACGAACGACGTCACAGCGAGGTGACCCCCAATGGCGGAACTGCCGGACCACGTCAGCATCCGTGAGGTAGGCCCCCGGGACGGGCTCCAGAACGAGGAGCCGATCCCCACCGACGCCAAGGTGCGGCTGCTCGACGCGCTGTCCCGGACCGGGGTGTGGCGCATCGAGGCCGTCTCCTTCGTGCACCCGAAGGCGATCCCGCAGATGGCCGACGCCGACGAGGTGTGGCAGCGGGCGGAGAAGGTCGACGGGGTGCGTTACTCGGCCCTGGTGCCCAACACCCGGGGCGCGCAGCGGGCCCTGGCCGCCGGCTTCACCGAGATCGAGGTGGTGGTGTCGGCCAGCGACACGCACAATCGCCGCAACGTCAACCGCTCCACCGACGAGTCGCTGGACGACATCGCCGAACTGATCGACCTGCTGCACGGCGCGGGCGCCACCGCCGAGGTGATCGTGGCGACCAGCTTCGGCTGCCCCTACGAGGGCGACGTCGACCCGCGGCGGGTCGCCGCGATCGTCGACCGCGTCGCCCGCGACGGCGCGGACCGGGTCGCCTTCGGCGACACCACGGGCATGGGTACGCCCCGGCGGGTCCGTGAGCTGGTCTCCGCCGTACGCGACCGCAACGCCCAGCTGCCGGTGCTGTTGCACTTCCACAACACCCGGGGCACCGCCCTGGCCAACATGCTGACCGCGATGGAGTTGGGCGTCACCGAGTTCGACGCCAGCGTCGGCGGGCTCGGCGGCTGCCCGTACGCCCCGGGCGCCAGCGGCAACCTGGCCACCGAGGAGGCGGTGCACATGCTGCACGACATGGGCATCGACACCGGCGTCGACCTGGACGCCCTGATCGAGGCGGCGGAGCTGGCCGAACACCTGGTCGGCAAGAAGCTGCCGTCGGGCGTCCTCCGCGCCGGCCCCCGCACCCGCCTGACCCCCCTCCCCTCCTGACCCCACCTCCCCGCCCCGCCCCTCCCCGTCCCGCCCACCCCCTCCCTGTTGATCAAGAAGTTTGCGTCGGCCCCGAACGCTCGGGTGACGCTAAGCCCTTGATCGCGGGGGCGGACGGGAGGGCTGGAGGGCGGGCAGGGGCGGGCGACAGGGGCGGGGACGCGGGGCATGGGCGGGGTCGGAGCGCCGGCGTGGTCGGGCTCAGGGTGCCGCCACCTCGGGGAACTGGTGGAGAGGGTCGCCAGCTCGGGGAGGTGGCTGGGTCCCGACGGCGCGGATGGCGCCACTACGCCGAACTGGCGAGCCGTCGGAGCCGTCGGAGCCGCCCCGACCGGCGCGAGCCGCCCCGACCGGAGGTGCGGGGCGCGGCGGGTGGTGGGTCGCCGGAGGGGGCGGGAGTGAGGTAGCCTAACGATCGTTCAGGTCGGTGGGGTGCAAGGGAGTCGGCGTGACGCTCGACGGTGAGGCTCTGGAGCAGCTGCGCAAGCGCGCCCGCGCCGGCGGCGCGGACAAGTACCACGCGGCCAATGCCGCCAAGGGCAAGCTGTTCGCCCGCGAGCGCGTGACCTACCTGGTCGACGAGGGCTCCTTCGTCGAGGACGGGCTCTACGCCAACGCGATGGCCGACGGCCTGCCCGCCGACGGCGTGGTGACCGGCACCGCGACCATCGACGGGCGGCAGGTCTGCCTGATGGCGAACGACTCCACGGTCAAGGCCGGCAGCTGGGGCGCGCGCACCGTCGAGAAGATCATCCGGATCATCGAGCGGGCGTACGCGACCGGCGTGCCGATGGTCTACCTGGTCGACTCGGCCGGCGCCCGGATCACCGACCAGGTCGACCTGTTCCCGGGCCGGCGCGGCGCCGGGAAAATCTTCTGGAACCAGGTCCGCGCCTCGGGTTCGATCCCGCAGGTCTGCGCGCTGTTCGGGCCGAGCGCGGCGGGCGGGGCGTACATTCCGGCGTTCTGCGACGTGGTGGCCATGGTGGACGGCAACGCCAGCATGTACCTCGGCTCCGACCGGATGGTCGAGATGGTCACCGGCGAGAAGACCACGCTGGAGGCGATGGGCGGGGCCAAGGTGCACTGCACCGAGTCCGGCGTGGGGCACTTCCTCTGCAAGACCGAGCACGACGCGCTCGACGTGGTGCGGACCTACCTGTCCTACCTGCCGTCGAACTGGAAGCAGGAGCCGCCGGCCGTCGAGGCCGTGGACGCGCCGGCGAAGACCGACCTGGCCGCGCTGGTTCCGGCCAGCGAGCGGCAGGCGTTCGACATGCGCCGGTACGTCAAGGGCCTGCTCGACTCCGGCAGCTTCTTCGAGATCCAGGCGCTGTGGGCCAAGGAGCTGACCATCGGGTTCGGCCGGCTGAACGGCGAGGTCGTCGGCGTGGTCGGCAACAACTCGATGTTCAAGGGCGGCGTGCTCTTCGTCGACTCGGCCGACAAGGCGACCCGGTTCGTGCAGCTCTGCGACGCGTTCAACGTGCCGCTGCTGTTCCTCAGCGACGTGCCGGGCTTCATGGTCGGCAGCGCGGTGGAGAAGCAGGGCATCATCAGGCACGGCGCCAAGATGATCACCGCGATCTCGGAGGCGACCGTACCCAAGATCTGCGTGGTGGTCCGCAAGGCGTACGGCGCGGGTCTGTACGCGATGGCCGGCCCCGGCTTCGAGCCGGACGCCACGATCGCGCTGCCCACCGCGAAGATCGCGGTGATGGGCGCGGAGGCCGCGGTCAACGCGGTCTACGCCAACAAGATCGCCGCGATCGGGGACGAGGCCGAGCGGGCCGCGTTCGTGGCCGCGAAGCGCGAGGAGTACGAGCGCGACATCGACGTGGTCCGCCTCGCCAGCGAGCTGGTGGTGGACGCGATCGTCGAGCCGCACGAGCTGCGCGCCGAGCTGGTGCGCCGGTTCACCGCCGCGCGCGGCAAGGAGCGGCACTTCTCCCGGCGCCGGCACGGCGTCACCCCCGTCTGACCGGTAAGGAAGGGCCCCTTCTTAACGCCTGGTGCATGGAAAGGGGCCCCTCCTAACGCTTTCAGCCGCTCCCGGCGTCACGAGCGCCCGGCGGCCCGCCTTCCAGGAGGATCGACATGGACTTCCGGCTCGACGAGGAGCAGCAGGCGCTGCGGGAGAGCGTCCGGGAATTCGCCCGCGAGGTGGTCGCCCCGGTGATCGGCGAGCACTACGAGCAGCACACCTTCCCGTACGAGATCGTGCGGCAGATGGGCAAGATGGGCCTGTTCGGGCTTCCCTTCGCGGAGGAGCACGGCGGCATGGGCGGCGACTACTTCGCGCTCTGCCTGGCGCTGGAGGAGCTGGCCCGGGTCGACTCCAGCGTGGCGATCACGCTGGAGGCGGCGGTGTCGCTCGGCGCGATGCCGATCTACCGGTTCGGCACCCCGGAGCAGAAGGCGCAGTGGCTGCCCAAGCTGCTCAGCGGCGAGGCGCTGGCCGGCTTCGGCCTGACCGAACCGGGCACCGGGTCGGACGCGGGCGGCACCCGGACGCGCGCGGTCCTGGACGGCGACGAGTGGGTGATCAACGGCTCGAAGGCGTTCATCACCAACTCCGGCACCGACATCACCGCGCTGGTCACGGTCACCGCGGTCACCGGCACGAAGCCGGACGGCAGCAAGGAGCTGTCCACCATCATCGTGCCGTCCGGCACGCCCGGCTTCACCGTCGCGCCCGGCTACTCGAAGGTCGGCTGGAACGCCTCGGACACCCACGAGCTGACGTTCGACGACTGCCGGGTGCCGGCGGCCAACCTGCTCGGCGAGCGCGGCCGGGGCTTCGCGCAGTTCCTGCGCATCCTGGACGAGGGCCGGATCGCCATCGCGGCGCTGGCGGTCGGGCTGGCCCAGGGCTGCGTCGACGAGTCGGTGAAGTACGCGAAGGAGCGTCAGGCGTTCGGCCAGCCGATCGGCAACTACCAGGCCATCCAGTTCAAGATCGCGGACATGGAGATGAAGGCGCACACCGCGCGGCTGGCCTACTACGACGCCGCCGCCCGGATGCTGGCCGGTGAGCCGTTCAAGCGGCAGGCGGCGATCGCCAAGCTGCACGCCAGCACGATCGCGGTGGACAACGCCCGGGAGGCGACCCAGATCCACGGCGGCTACGGCTTCATGAACGAGTACCCGGTGGCCCGTTTCTGGCGGGACTCCAAGATCCTGGAGATCGGCGAGGGCACCAGCGAGGTGCAGCGCATGATCATCGCCCGCGATCTCGGTATGTGAAGCGACGCCCCGTTTCGACCGGCTGTCGGATATCGGCGATGCTCGGTCGGGTGATTGACGATGGGCTGTGGAGCGTCGGACCCGATCCGTACTCTTCGTGCCCATGACTCCCGATCATGATCGTTCGCGGAGCCCCGGTGATCGGACCCTGCTGTCCGATCTGGTACGCGGGCACCGGCTCGCCGCCGGCCTGACCCAGGCCGAGCTGGCGGGCCGGGCCGGCGTGGGCGTGCGCACGGTCCGCGATCTGGAACGGGGGCGGGCGACCCGGCCCCAACGCACCACCGTCGAGCTGCTGGCCGACGCGCTCGGGCTGACCGGTGACGAGCGACGGGAGTTCGTCACCACCGCCCGGCCCGCACCGGCCGATCCGGGTCCGCGGGGCCCCGCCCCGGACGACCCGGGTACGCCGATCGCGTTGCCGCCGCCGGTGCCGCTGGTCGGGCGGGACCGGGACGTGGCCGAGGTGTCCGACCTGATCGGCGCGTATCCGGTGGTGAGCCTGGTCGGGCTGGCCGGCGTCGGCAAGAGCGCCCTGGCGCTGACCGTCGCCCACTCGGTGGCGGCCCGGTACCCCGCCGGTGTGGCCGGGGTGCTGGTCGGCGAGGGCTCGGACGCGGCCGACGTGCTGGCCGCCTCGGCGGCGGTCTTCGGCGTGAGCCGGTTGGCCGACCTCTCCTGCCGGCTCGCCGGCCGGCCGGCGCTGCTGCTTGTCGACGCCGTCGAGCGGGCGCCGGG
>NZ_CADEAU010000187.1 GCF_902825405.1 Micromonospora maritima
GGGTGGCGGATCCGTTGTCGACGGTGAAGGTTACCGTCCGGGTCGTGGCGGCGGAGCCCTTGGCGGCCCGCACCGTCAGGGTGTAGCGCCCGTCGTCGACCCGCCGCGGCGCACCAACCGGAGCCGGCGGCACCTCGCCGGGCCGCTCCCGGTCCAGGTGCAGGCGCACCAGGATCCAGCCCAGCGACACGCCGCCGATGAACAGGTAGGCCGCCTGGGTGCCGAACGTGTCCCAGCAGGTGTGCAACGTGACCGCCGCGGCGAAGGTCAGCAGGAACGCCGCCAGCCGGCGCCCGCCGGGCGCGGCGGCGAGGGCGAACAACGCGCCGGCGGTCAGGCCGGTCCAGGACAGGTGCGCGGCGGGCGCGGTCAGGCCACGGATCAGCAGCGTCTGCTCGACCGTGCCGAGGTTGCCCTGCGACCCGACCAGCGCGGTGAACGCGTAGCCCATCGTCTCCAGCGCGGCGAAGCCGGCGCCGGAGGCCACCCCGATCACCAGCCCTTCCCCCGGCGACCGGTGCCGGCGCCACAGCAGCAGGATCGCCACCGGCACGATCAGCTTGGCCGTCTCCTCGATCAGGCCGACGAACACCATCGGCAGCACGCCGAGGCGGTGCAGGGTGTCGTACTCCAGCCAGCCCGCCGCGACGACACCGACCACCCCGCCGACGAACGCGGCGAGGCCGACGACCGAGCCGGGGACCCGCCACCGGCCGGTGCGGCCCTGCGCGAAGGTCAGGAACGTGGCCGGTGCGATGGAGGCGCCGAGCAGGATCAGCGCCGGCACGAAGTTGATGTTCCTGGTGCCGGCCAGTGTCTCCAGCACCAGCAGGAACAGCCCGACGCCGACCAGCAGGACCGCGACCCACGCCCAGCGGCGCCCCAGATTCGCCATGCGCCGAGTATCGCCGTCGACACCGGCGCCCGCCATGGCGGGGCACCCGTCGGGGCCATCGTGGACGCTGAGACGTTTCCGACACGCGGACGCGACATGTGGTGTTGCCTACGGGGCACCACCGCCATATATGGTGTTCACCGCAGCTGGTTCACCCGGTCGGCCACGGCCGGGTGTCGCAAGAGGGAACCCGGTGCAAGTCCGGGACTGCCCCGCAGCGGTGAGTGGGAACGACCGCCGTCAACGAAGCACTGGGCCACCCGGCCTGGGAAGCGACGGCCAGTAGGCGACCCCGTGTCGTGCCCGCGAGTCCGAAGACCTGCCAGCGCGCCGTGCGCTGCCGCGCGCGGCGGTCGGAGGTCGCGCGGGACGACCGACGCCAGCAGCCGGGCCGTCCCTGCGCCGTGCCCGTTGGCGTCCTCCCGCCGTCCGAGGCCATCGGTGACAGCGAGGAGAGGTCATGACGGTCGTGCAGGAGAGTCCACCGTCCGAGGTGGGCGGACCGGAGCAGCGCCGGCCCGTGATGCGGGTGCGCAAGCGCAACGGCGACGTCGAGCCGGTCGACGTCAACAAGATCGTCAAGGCGGTCGAGCGGTGGGTCGCCGACCTGGACGAGGTGGACCCGCTGCGGGTGGCCACGAAGACGATAAGCGGGCTGTACGACGGCGCCACCACCGCCGAACTGGACCGGCTGTCCATCCAGACCGCCGCGGAGCTGATCGGCGAGGAGCCGCAGTACTCCCGGCTGGCGGCCCGACTGCTCGCCGCGTTCGTGGACAAGGAGGTACGCGGGCAGCAGGTGGCGAGCTTCAGCCAGTCCGTCGCGTACGGGCACGGGCTGGGGCTGATCGGCGACGAGACCGCCGCGTTCGTCTCGCGCCACGCCCGCAAGCTGGACGACGCCGTGGACCCCGCCGGTGACCTGCGGTTCGAGTACTTCGGGCTGCGGACCGTGGCGGACCGCTACCTGCTGCGGCACCCGCAGACGCGGCTGGTGGTGGAGACGCCCCAGTACTGGCTGCTGCGGGTGGCCTGCGGCCTGTCCCACACCGCGGGCGAGGCGATCGGTTTCTACCGGCTGATGTCCAGCCTGGCCTACCTGCCCAGCTCCCCCACGCTGTTCAACTCCGGCACCCGGCACACCCAGATGTCCTCGTGCTTCCTGGTCGACTCCCCCCGCGACGAGCTGGACTCGATCTACGAGCGCTACCACCAGGTGGCGAAGCTGTCGAAGTTCTCCGGCGGCATCGGCATCTCCTGGTCCCGGGTCCGGGGCCGGGGCGCGCTGATCAGGGGCACCAACGGCCGCTCCAACGGCATCGTGCCGTTCCTCAAGACGCTCGACGCCGGGGTGGCGGCGGTCAACCAGGGCGGCCGGCGCAAGGGCGCGGCGTGCGTCTACCTGGAGCCGTGGCACCCGGACGTGGAGGAGTTCCTGGAGCTGCGGGACAACACCGGCGAGGAGTCCCGCCGCACGCACAACCTCAACCTGGCCAACTGGGTGCCGGACGAGTTCATGCGGCGGGTCGAGGCCGACGGCGAGTGGTCGCTGATCGACCCGTCCGACGCGCCGGACCTGCCCGACCTGTACGGCGAGGCGTTCGACGCCGCGTACCGGGCGGCCGAGAAGAGGGCGGTCCGCACGGTCCGGGCCCGGGACCTGTACGGGCGGATGATGCGCACGCTCGCGCAGACCGGCAACGGGTGGATGACGTTCAAGGACGCCGCGAACCGGCTGTCCAACCAGACCGGCGAGCCGGGGAACGTGGTGCACCTGTCGAACCTGTGCACCGAGATCCTGGAGGTCAACGACGACGCCGAGACCGCCGTGTGCAACCTCGGCTCGGTCAACCTCGGCGCGCACGTCACCGCGGCCGGGGTGGACTGGGAGAAGCTGCGCGCCACGGTGCGTACCGCGGTGGTCTTCCTCGACCGGGTGATCGACATCAACTACTACCCGGCCGCGCAGGCGGCGGCGTCGAACCCGCGCTGGCGGCCGGTCGGGCTCGGCCTGATGGGGTTGCAGGACGCGTTCTTCACGCTGCGCCTGCCGTTCGACTCGGCGGCGGCGTCGGAGCTGTCCACCCGGGTGCAGGAGGAGATCTTCCTGACCGCGCTGGAGACCTCCGCCGGGCTGGCCGAACGGTTCGGCCCGCACCCGGCGTACGACCGGACCCGGGCGGCGAAGGGTGACCTGCACCCGGACCTGTGGGGCGCGGAGCCGACCCAGGTCGGGCGCTGGGCCGCGCTGCGGACCCGGATCGCCGCGCACGGCCTGCGCAACTCGCTGCTGGTGGCGATCGCGCCGACCGCCACCATCGCGTCGATCGCCGGCTGCTACGAGTGCATCGAGCCGCAGGTGTCCAACCTGTTCAAGCGGGAGACCATGTCCGGGGAGTTCCTCCAGGTCAACACGTACCTGGTGCGGGAGCTGAAGGCGCGTGGGCTGTGGACGCCGCAGATCCGGGACCGGATCAAGCGCGCGGAGGGCTCGGTGCAGGACGTCACCGAGCTGCCCGCCGAGGTGCGGGAGCTGTTCCGCACCGCGTGGGAGCTGCCGCAGCGGGCGCTGATCGACCTGGCCGCCGCCCGGGCGCCCTGGATCGACCAGTCCCAGTCGCTGAACCTGTTCCTGAGCGCGCCGACAATCGGCAAGCTCTCCTCGATGTACCTGTACGCCTGGAAGGCCGGGCTGAAGACCACCTACTACCTGCGGTCCCGTCCCGCCACCCGGATCCAGCAGGCCACCGTCGCCGTGACCCCGGCGATCGCACCGCTCGTCGTGGCCGACGACGAGGCGCTGGCCTGCTCCCTGGAGAACCCCGAGAGCTGCGAGGCCTGCCAGTGACCACCACCGAGACCCGGCCCATGCTGCTCGACCCCGGCATGGACCTGACCCTGCGCCCGATGCGCTACCCGCACTTCTTCGACCGGTTCAAGGACGCCATCCGCAACACCTGGACGGTCGAGGAGGTGGACCTGCACGCCGACCTGGCCGACCTGGCGTCGCTGTCCCCGGCCGAACGGCACCTGGTGTCGCGGCTGGTGGCCTTCTTCGCCACCGGCGACACCATCGTCGCCAACAACCTGGTGCTCAACCTCTACCAGCACGTCAACTCCCCGGAGGGCCGGCTCTACCTGTCCCGGCAGCTGTTCGAGGAGGCGGTGCACGTCCAGTTCTACCTGAACCTGCTGGACACGTACGTGCCGGACGAGACGGAGCGGTTCGCCGCGTTCGCGGCGGTGGAGAACATCCCGTCGATCGCCCGCAAGGCCGAGTTCTGCTTCCGGTGGATCGACTCGATCCACGAGTTGCGGGAGCTACGGACGCAGGCGGACCGGCGGGCGTTCCTGCTCAACCTGATCTGCTTCGCCGCGTGCATCGAGGGGTTGTTCTTCTACGGCGCGTTCGCCTACGTCTACTTCCTGCGGTCCCGGGGCCTGCTCAACGGGCTGGCCTCCGGCACCAACTGGGTGTTCCGGGACGAGTCCATGCACATGGCGTTCGCCTTCGACGTGGTGGACACCGTGCGCGCCGAGGAGCCGGACCTGTTCGACGAGGAGATGGAGCGGCAGGTCCTCCAGATGCTCGCCGAGGCGGTGGAGTGCGAGGCGCAGTTCGCCGAGGACCTGCTGGAGCAGGGCGTGTCCGGGATGTCGCCGGCCGACATGCGCGAGTACCTCCAGCACGTGGCCGACCGGCGGTTGGCCGCGCTCGGCATCGCGCCGATGTACGGCAGCCGCAACCCGTTCGCGTTCATGGAGCTCCAGGACGTGCAGGAGCTGTCGAACTTCTTCGAGCGGCGGGTGTCGGCGTACCAGGTCGGTGTCACCGGCAGCGTCACCTTCGACGACGACTTCTAGCGCGGTGGGCCCGCCCCGGGCCGGGACGGCCGGGGCGGGTCCGCAGTCCCGTCGACGACATTCCCGGTACGCGCATGCGCGTATCGCCCCTGCCTCCCCGATCCGCGACGTTGTCATCGCCGAACCCAGGGCGGGCGTCGGCGGACGAGGGGGGAACGCGCGTGAAACGGATACGTCAACGGCTGCGGCCGTTCCTGGCGGCGGCGCTGGCCATGGTGGTCGGCGCCGCCGTCACCACCGCGCTGCCGGCCACGCCGGCCGCGGCGAGCTACGGCTCGACGGTGACGGTGACCGTCGACGAGATGCACACCACCGAGTGCCTGGACCGGGTCTGGCTGGTCGTGTGCGACACCCCGGAACTCTTCGGCGTCGCGATCGTCACGCAGGACGACGGCCAGCAGCTGCGGTGCGAGATGGCGCTGCCGGCGGCCGGCGGGACGGACATCGTCACCCCGAGCACGGTCTGCGCCGGGCGCTCGGTGACCGGCAACTTCCGGGTCAACTTCGAGCTGTGGGAGGACGACTCCACCGAGGGAGGCAGCCGGGACCAGGCCGACCTCAACGCCGGTACGGCCAAGGACTGGGCGACGACGAACCTGCTCGGCGGCCGGTCCGGCACGTCCCGGTGGACGACCAGCGGCGGCCCCTCCCGGGCGATCTTCACCGTGTCGGTGTCACCCCGGCCCACCGCCATCGCCATCTCGTCGCCGCCGCCCGGCGGCACGCCCCGCGAGTTCGACCCGCGACTGGGCGAGACCTTGACCGTGAGCGGCACCCTGTCGGTGCCCTCCGCGCTGCGGTTCACCGTCACCGCGCAGGCGACCGGGGCGTCGTTCGTGCTGTTCGAGGCGCCGTTCTACGGCGGCATCTTCAACGTCACCTGGGACGGTCGCTGGTCCGACGGGTCGTACGCGGCGGTCGGCGGATACACGATCACCGTCGCCGACCCGGTCGACGGCGCCTCGGCGCGCACCACCCAGGCGCGGGTGATCCAGCGCGTCGGCCTGGCCTTCACCGGCATAACCAGCCAACCGGCCACCAACTGGCAGTACCGCAGCGGCCCGATCGTCATCGGCGCGGTCGCCTCGGCGGCCGGGACGTTCCGGATGCGGGTGCTGCGCGGCGCCACCGAGGTGTACCGCACCGCCGACCAGCGCCGCGCCGCCGGCCCGCTCTCGTTCTCCTGGAACGGCCGGCACGCCGACGGCTCCTGGGCCACCCCCGGCAGCTACACGTTCACGCTGGAGGGCACCGCCGACGACGGCCGCGCGTTCCCGGCCGCCTCGCGGGTCGTGCCGGTCAGCGACCCGCCGCCGGGCCTGGAGGTGTACGCGCTGGCCGAACCGGGCGTCCCGGCGGTCAACCCGCAGGCCGTGCCGGGCACGTCGATCCGGGCCAAGGTGGTCGCCGCCGACCACACCGCGCGACCGGCGGCCCGGATCACCGTCGAGATGAGCCCGGCCGGCTGGATCGGGCGTCCGGTCACCCTGGCGCCCCGGGTGGTGAAGACCTGCGTGCAGACGACCGAGTGCCAGGCGGTGATCCCGTCGGACATCCTCGCCGGGGAGGCGGTCGCGTACCGCGTCACCGCCAGCGAGGCGGACGGGGTGCCGGAGATGCGCACCGCGACCGCGGACTGGCGGATCACCGACCTGAACCCGCCGGATCCGTCGCAGGGTCCCGAGGTCACCCTGGTGCCGCTGTGGCGGGCCAGCGTGCCGGCGGTGGTGGGCTCGGACGGGCGGGTGAACACCCGGCCGCTCAACCAGACCATCGACGTGGCGTACGCGCCCGGCAGCGGCTACGACACGTCCACGCTGGACGGCGCGCGGCAGTTCGGCAACGCCGTCGACGACAACGCGTGGCAGCTGCTGGGGATCCGCTCGCGGGTGTTCCCCAGCTCGATCGGCACGCACTGGTCCCAGGTGGGCATCTGGGTGCAGAACGTGCCGGTCGAGGTGACGGTCAGCCCGGACGGCGACGCGCTGTGCCGGCGCGGGCCGTTCAGCCCGGTCAGCTTCGCCGAGACCAACGGCGTGCTGCACACCGTCAACTGCCGGGACAACGCCTCCGGCACGGTGTTCAGCGCCGACTCGCCGATCGTGGGCTGGCACGAACTGCACCACAGCGCCTACCACGAGGGCGACGAGTACTGCTGCGACGGCGGCTACTCCTACGGCGACGGGCGCAACACCTACCCCTCGCTGTCGGCCTGCCAGCGCGGCGGGTCGGACGCGCGCACCTGCAACGAGATCACCGACGGGGTGAGCCCGACCGGTTGGTGGCGCAGCGACGGGCCAATGGCCGACGTCATGATCGACAACTCGGTCGAGCGGGCCGACGACATCCGGGCCGCCGAGGCGACCTTCGCACGATGCGGGAGAGGGCAATGCTGAACCGACGGATCCGGATCCTCCTCGCGGCGGCGCTCACGGTGCCGTTCCTGAGCGCCGCCGCGGTGGCCACCCGGACCGGGACCACCGCGGCCGGCGCGGCGCCGGTGGTGCCGGCGCCGACCGTCGACCCGGCGAACCCGACCACCGGCACCCATCTGCGGCTCGGGCTGCGCGTGTCGGCGCGCGCCGCCACGCCGAACCTGCTGGAGATCGACAGCGGGTTCGCCTCGTCGTTGCGCGGCACGGGCGGGCCGTTCCAGCTCGTGGTCCGGGACTCCGGCGGGGCCGTGCTGGACACGCTGTGGCTGGACGACCCGCTGGCGACGCGGGTCTACGGCAGCAAGGAGAAGGCCCACGACACCCCCCGGGCGAAGGAGGCGGACGTGGTGGTGGACCTGCCGGTCACCGACACCGCGTTCGTGGTGGACGTGGTGCTGGCCGACCGGCGGATCGGTCAGGTCGAGGTGGCCTCGCTGATCCAGGCCTGCCGCAACGCGCCGCTGCCCTGCGCCACCATCTAGGCGCGCGGGCCGGGCACCTCCAGGATGCCGAGCGCCACCGCCCGCATGACGGTGGCGACCGGCCCGGAGGTGCCCAGCTTGCGGTGCACGTTCTCCAGGTGCTTGCGCACGGTGCCGGCGGCCAGGCCGAGACGGCGCGCGGTGGCCGGCACGGTCAGGCCGTCGGCGATGCCGCGCAGCACCTCGACCTCCCGCCCGGTCAGGCCGGCGCCGCCGGGCGGCACCGGCCCGCCGGGCAGCCGCACGCACCGGTGCACGGCGATCAGCGCCGGCTGCAACCGGGCGAGCAGGTCCATCTCACGCGCGTCGAAGATCCGGTCCCGGTTGAACTGGTACCAGCTCAACACCGGCGTCGGGCCGACCACCAGGGCGACCGTGTGCGCGCCGATGCCCCGCGGCGCCAACACCTCGCGGTAGAGCGCGTGCCGCCGCCACTGCCGCTCCGACAGCACGTCGGTGACCTGGAGCGGCCCCGCCGGGTACGGGTGCGACCGGCGTACGGTCGGCGCGAACAGCGGATGGTCGGTGAGCTGGTGGTGCATCCGCCGCACCAGCGTGCGGTCGACCGGCCGGTCCGCGGCGAGGTCGGGCAGGCGCAGCGTGGCCAGGTCCAGTTCCGCGTAGGTGGACAGCTCGCTGCGCAGGCGGTGGGCCACGGCGGCGAGCACGGTGTCGACGAGCGCGCGCCCCCGCAGCGCGCCGATCCCGGTCGCCACCTCGCGGACCCACGCCCGGTCCGCGGCGGTGGTGGAAAGCGTCACGAGCGGACCATAGGAGCCGGCGCACGCGCGGCCGGTCGGCAAGTGGACACTGATCACCTTCCAACACCGCCCGGTCTCGACCGCGGTTCGAGGCCGCCCCGAACCGCACCGGAGATCGTCGAGCCACCGACAGACAGGGGTGGCAGATGGTCAGGTTCGGCTACAAGGCCTCCGCCGAGCAGTTCGGCCCGCGGCAACTGCTGGAGTACGCGGTCCGGGCCGAGGAGCACGGGTTCGACTCGGTCTTCGTCAGCGACCACCTCCAGCCGTGGCGGCACGACGGCGGTCACGCCCCGGCCGCGCTGCCCTGGCTGGGGGCGCTGGTCGCCCGTACCCGGCGGATCGTCGTGGGCACCAGCGTGCTCACGCCGACGTTCCGCTACCACCCGGCGGTGGTCGCGCAGGCGTTCGCCACCCTGGGCTGCCTGGCGCCGGGGCGGGTGGTGCTCGGCGTCGGCTCCGGCGAGTCGCTCAACGAGGCCCCGCTCGGCGCACCGTGGCCGCCGCCGGCGGAGCGGCTGGCCCGGCTGACCGAGGCGGTCGAGCTGATCCGGCGGCTGTGGCGCGAGGACCGGGTCGACTTCGCCGGCCGGTTCTACCGCACCGACCGGGCCACCGTCTACGACCGGCCGGAGCAGCCGGTGCCGCTCTACGTGGCCGGGGGCGGCCCGGTGGCGGCACGGCTCGCCGGCCGGCTCGGCGACGGCTTCATCTGCACCAGCGGCAAGGGCCGGGACCTGTACGCCGACCGGCTGCTCCCGGCGGTGGCCGAGGGCGCCACCGGCGCCGGGCGGGACCCGGACGCGCTCGACCTCACCATCGAGGTGAAGGTCTCCTTCGACACCGATCCGGACCGCGCGCTGCGGGACACCGCCCACTGGGCGGCGCTGGCGCTGACGCCGGAGGAGAAGACCGGGGTGGACGACCCGATCGAGATGCAGCGCCGCTCCGACGCGCTGCCGCTGGCCCGGGCGGCCAGCCGCTGGATCGTCTCCGCCGACCCGGCCGAGCACGCGGCCCGCGTGCAGGAGTATCTCGACCTGGGCTTCCGGCACCTGGTGTTCCACGCTCCCGGCCCGGACCAGGCCCAGTTCCTCAGTCTCTACAGCACCAAGGTCCTGCCGCTGCTCTCCGTCCCGGACCCGCGGTGACGCTGCCGGAGTGGACGGTGCTGGTGCCGGTGAAGCGGCTCGACCGGGCGAAGAGCCGGCTGGCCCTGCCGGTCGGGCTGCGCCGCGCGGTCGCCGAGGCGATGCTCGTCGACGTGCTCGCCGCCGCCGCCGCGGTGGCGCGGGTGTGCCTGGTCACCGGCGAGCCGGTGGCCCGAGGTTGGGGCGTACCCGTGCTGCCGGACCCCGGTGGCGGGCTGTCG
>NZ_CADEAU010000188.1 GCF_902825405.1 Micromonospora maritima
ACCGCCGGCTCCGGACGCCGCACCGCCGGGCGGCGGTCGGGGACGCGGCCGGCGGGGTCGGTGGATCGCGCTCGGCGCCGGTGTGGTGGTGGTCGGCGTGGTGGCCGCGACGCTGCTCTGGGTGTTCCGGGACCGGCACCCGGCGTTGGACTTCCACGCGCCGGAGCTGGTCGTGGCGGTGGGTGTCGGCGACGAACGGCCGGGCGAGATGTTCACCGCGACCCTGGCCGACCGTGCCTACCTGGCGTGGTCGGGGCCGGACGACCACCTCACCGTGCGGGCGGTCGACACCGCCACCGGGAAGAAGATCTGGGAGACGCGGACCGGGTCGGCCGCGGACCGGTGGGCCGGGATCCGTGCGCTGCCCGACGGGGTCGCCGTCGTCGCCGATGCCTCGGGCTCCGCCACGCCGCGCCCCCTGCTGGTGCTGGACGGCGGAAACGGCGGGCAGCGGTGGACGATCGACATCCGGGGCGACGACGAGGTCTTCCTCGGCGCCGACCGGCTGGTGTGGCTGGACCGGACCGGCAACCGGCTGGTCGGGCTGCGGCTGGACGACGGCCGGCAGCGCTGGGTGCGGGACAACCCGCGCAGCGAGTACGGCGACTCCCGCACCGTGGTGGTCCCGGTCGGCACCGGCGAGGCGCTCGACGGGGCCGGGTATCCCGACGGCACGCCGCGCGCGCCGTGGGCCGGGAAGGCCGACCGGCTGGTGCAGGTCGGCGCGGACCGGTCGGTGCGGGTGCTCGCCATGGGCAGCGGCGAGATCCTGCGGAGCCGGGGCAACGTGGCCGACCTCGACGACCCGGTCGTGGCCCGCGACGACCGGCTGTACGTGGCGGAGACCGACCGGGGCCTGCGCCTGGTCTCCTACGACCTGGGCAGCCTCGGCGTGCCGGACGTGCTCTACGCCTCGGAGCCGGGCAGCCGGGCGAAGGACCTGGTCACCTGCGGGGAACACCGTGCCTGCCTGCTGGAGGTGCCGGAGTCCGGCGCGGACGCCACCCGGGTGGTCGCGGTGACCGAGGGCGAGGACAGCCGGCAGTGGTCGGCCCCGCAGGCGGAACGGCTGGTCCCGCTCGGCGAACACCTGCTCGCCGAACGGGACACGCCGCGCGACGCGGTGACCCTGTTCGGGCCGGACGGCGCCGCTCCGGTCCTGCGCGACCGCGACGGCGTGGCGGTCCGGCTGGACGCCGGCAACCTGCTGCTGTTCAACGAGGCACCGAGCGGCTACGAGGACGACCGCAGCCTCGCCGGGCTTGCGGTGGCCGGCAAGCCGTTCGAGATGGGTCTGGTCAAGCAGATCCGCAGCGAGTCCTGCTCGTGGAACACGGACACGCTCGTCTGCGGGGCGGACAGGGAGTTCCGGCTGTACCGGTTCGCCGGGTGAGGCGGTACCGCCGGAACTCCGCCCGGGTCAGCCCAGCGTGGTGGGCACCAGCAGGTACGCCCGCCGGGCCCGGTCGCCGCCGGCGTCGCAGTCGAACGGACAGGCGAATCCGACGATGAGCCCGCCGTCGTTCACGTCCTCCGCCGACCGCAGCGTCACGCCGGGCGGCAGCCCGCGGACCCGCGTGTTCAGGTCGACCATCCGGCCGCCCTGCCACAGGAACGCCCGCTCGTTGTAGTACTGGTCGCCGGCGGTGCGGGCGAGGCCCACCACCTGGCCCGCGTCGTTGACCGCCCGCGCCTCGGAGTAGTTGCCGCCGAGCGTGCCGAGGTCACGGATGGTGCCGGAGCGCCACAGCGTCGCGTGGATCTCCCCGACGCGGTTCTGCGAGGCGCCGACCACGTGGCCGCGGTCGCTGAGGTCCCGGGCGTACGTGGACTCGGTGGTGCCGCCGAGCGTGCCGAGGTCCCGCAGCGCCCCGCCCTTCCACACGAACGCGTGCAGGGCACCGCTCGGCGTCACGGCGCCACCGGCCACCTGCCCGGCGTCGTTCACGGCGTAGGCGATGCTGTCGGTGCCCCACGGCCCGGCCTGGCCACCGAGCGTGCCGAGGTCGATGATCCGGCCGTTGCGCCACACCACGGCCCGCGTCGGTGAGCCCTGTCGCTCGAAGCGGGTGCCGACCACGGTGCCGTCGTCGTTGATGTCGTTCGCCTGGCTGCCGCTGCCCGCGCCGTATCCGGTGCCGAGGTCGGTGAGCACGCCGTTGGCGTACCGGAAGGCGTGCGGCGGGTCGGTGAAGGTGACGTTCGTCGAGCCGACCACGACACCACGGCCGTTGACGCCCTGCGCCGCGCTCGCGCTGTACGGGCCGGGGTAGATCGTGCCGAGGTCGGTGGTGACGCCGTCCCTCCAGGAGAACCCGTGGGTGTTGTAGATGCCGTCGACGGTGGAGACGCCCACCACGAGGCCGTCGGCGTTTATCGCGTACGCGTCGCTGCTGGCCGGCTCCCCCGTGCTCGGCACGCCGATCGTGCCCAGGTCGACATAGGTGTAGGTGGGCAGGGCGGTGGCCGCCGACGCGATGCCGGGTGTGCCGGCGACGCCGGCGGTCACCACGGTCAGGCAGGCCAGGATGCGCTGTAGTCGACTCATCGTCAGTCCCCTCGTGGACCACTGCGGACGGGTCGATGATCCGGCCTGCGGCCGGCGCGGGACCTTACGCCCCGGTTACGGCTACCCCGACCGAAAGTGAGCTTGACACTGATCGATGCCTCGACTGGTGTGGACGTCAGTGACATCGACGTCCGTCAGGAGGCCCCGTGTTCGTCCGACGACGGTGGATCGCGCTCGCCACCACCAGCATCCTGATCACCGCCGGCCTGTCCCATCCGGATCCCGGCGCGGCCGCGCCGGCCGCACCGGCGATCACCCTCGCCCCCACCGAGACCGCGCTGGTCCGGGTCCGACTGGCCGACCAGGGGCAGCTCGACCGGCTGGTCGCCGGCGGCGCCGACCTGGCCAACCGGCCGCGCTCACGGGACGGCCGGCCGGTCGCCGACCTCGTCCTCACCGGCCGGCAGCTCGCCGACCTCACCCGGCAGGGGGCGAGCGCGGTGCAGGTCGTACAGCGGGCCGACGACGGGTCTCGGCGGCTCGCCGAGAGCGTCCGGGCCGCCGAGACCCGTACCCGCAGCGGCCTGCGCACCGCCGACGGGGCGGACACGCTGCAGTTCCTCCAGGCCTACTGGTGGACCACCGGCGGGAGGACCTTCCTCCAGGCCCAGGTGGCCACCACGGCCACCGACGACCCGGACGTGGAGATCACGGTGACCTGGCGTACGGCCGACGGCGCCACCGGCTCGTTCCCGCTCTACCGGTTCGAGGACTCGGGCGAGTACCAGTACCACTACGCGCTCCCCCAGCCGGTGCCCGCCCGGCCGGTGCAGCTCACCGCCACCTCCAGCCTGGGCGGGACGAGCCGGCCGGTCACGCCCGCGCTCTGGCCGAACGCCGCCCCGCCGCCGCAGCCGGCCGGCTACCAGAAGGACTTCATCGACGCCTACCTGACACCCGTCGACATCAGGGCACGCATCGCCCGGCTGGGCCGCCAGTACCGCGACCTGGTCGACGTGATCGACCTGCCGAACCGCACCCAGGGCTACCGGCGCACCGCCGCCGCCTACCTGGGTGACCCGGCCGCCGCCGCGGTGGTGGTGGAGTCGGTCCGCTTCGGCGACCAGGGCATGAACGGTGTCCAGGTGCGGACCGTCGACCCGGGGCGCCCCGGCCGGCCGCTGACCGTCCGGTACCGGGACCGGGTGCTCACCGTCTCCCTGGCGACCGACGCCGCCGGCAAGGTGACGAGCAGCACCGACGAGGTCGCCGCCGCGATCAACGCCCGGCAGGGGACGCGGTTGCGGGCCATCGTGGAGGACGGCTCGGCCGGGCTGCCGATGCCGGTGGCCGGGCCGGTACGCCTCGACGACGGGTTGCAGGGCACGGAGGTGCCCACCCGCCCGTGGACGGTGCAGGCGCTGCGGATCGGCAAGCACCGGGACGGCTCCCGGGTCGGGGTGCTCGCGTACTCGCAGGAACACGCCCGGGAGTGGGCGACGCCGCTGGTCACGCTGGAGTTCGCCGAGCGGCTGCTGGCCAACGCGCGTACCGACGCGGCGACCCGGCAACTGCTGGAGCAGGTGGACGTGTTCGTGATCCCGACCGTGAACCCGGACGGCGCGAACTACTCGTTCCACGACTACAACTTCCAGCGCAAGAACCTGGTCAACCACTGCACCGGCGCGGCCCGGGACCCGAAGTACCGCACCATGTGGGGCGTGGACGTCAACCGCAACTACACGGTCGGGTCCCTGTTCGACGGATACGTGGGCGCGAGCGCCAACTGCCTGTCCGGCAACTACGCGGGCACCGCCGAGCTGTCCGAGCCGGAGAGCCGCAACGTGATCGACCTGGCCCGGGCGCATCCCAACATCAGGTTCGCGATGAACGTGCACTCCTACGGCGGCTACTTCATGTGGCCGCCCGGGGCGTACCGGGCGGACGGGCGGGTCACGCTGCCGCGCCCGTCGATCGACGAGTCGACGCTGTTCCT
The DNA here is from genome assembly GCF_902825405.1 of Micromonospora maritima. Lineage (GTDB taxonomy): Bacteria > Actinomycetota > Actinomycetes > Mycobacteriales > Micromonosporaceae > Micromonospora > Micromonospora maritima. The sequence continues at coordinate 4,506 of NZ_CADEAU010000188.1, forward strand.
GGCCAGCGCCCGGCGGATCGTCGGCGCCATCGCGGCCGAGCGGGGCACGGTCACCTGGCCGTCGCAGACCGGCCCGGTCGCCGACGTGCTCTACTCGGCCGCCGGCAACTCGGCCGACCAGCTCTACTACGAGTTGGGCATCTTCGCCTGGGACTTCGAGGTCGGTAACGACAGGTGGAACGAGGCCACCGGCCAGTGGGAGGGCGTCGGCTTCCAACCGCCCTTCGACGAGGCGCACGGCGAGTCGCAGGAGTACGCCGGCGGCCTGGTCGAACTGGTCCGGGTGGCCCGGGACTACGCCGCCGGCAACCCGGTCCGGCGCTGACCCGGGCGGTCCCCGGCCGGCACGTGCGGCCGGGGACCGCGTCGGCCGGTGCCGTGTCAGTCGGAGCGTGCGGCCGGGGACCGGGTCGGCCGGTGCGGGCGTCAGCCGGTGTGGCCGAGGTCGCGGAAGACCGCCAGCGCGCCCGGGTCGTCGATGGTCGGCGGCACCGGCTCGTCCCGCCCCTCGACCAGGCCGCGCATGGTGCGACGGAGGATCTTGCCGGACCGGGTCTTCGGCAGCGCCGGCACCACGGTGACCCGGCGGAACGCGGCCACCGGGCCGATCCGCCGCCGGACCAGCGCGACCAGCTCGGCGGCGAGCGCCTCCGGGTCCACCTCGGCGCCCGCCTTGAGCACCACGTACCCGCTGGGCACCTGCCCCTTGAGCGCGTCGGCCACCCCGATCACCGCGCACTCGGCCACCGCGGGGTGGGTCGCCAGCACCTCCTCCATCGCGCCGGTGGACAGGCGGTGCCCGGCCACGTTGATGACGTCGTCGGTGCGGCCCATCACGTACAGGTAGCCGTCCTCGTCGAACCGGCCGCCGTCGCCGGTCAGGTAGTGGCCGGGGAACGTGGACAGGTAGGAGCGGACGAACCGCTCGTCGTCACCCCAGAGCGTGGGCAGGCAGCCGGGCGGCAACGGCAGCCGGATCACGATCGAGCCGTCCGTGCCCGGCGGCACCTCCCGGCCCGCGCCGTCGACCACGCGCACGTCGTAACCGGGCACCGGCACGGACGGCGAGCCGGGCTTGATCGGCAGTGGCTCCAGCCCGCGCGGGTTGGCCGCCACCGGCCAGCCGGTCTCCGTCTGCCACCAGTTGTCCACCACCGGTACGCCGAGCCGCTCGCCCGCCCAGGCCCAGGTGTCCGGGTCCAGGCGCTCGCCGGCCAGGAAGAGGGTACGCAGCGCGCCCAGGTCGTACCGGGAGATGTGCGCGCCGTCCGGGTCCTGCCGGCGGATCGCCCGGATCGCGGTGGGCGCGGTGAACAGCGCGGCCACCCGGTGCTCGGCGGCGACCCGCCAGAACGCCCCGGCGTCCGGGGTGCCGACCGGCTTGCCCTCGTAGAGCACGGTGGTCGCGCCGGTGAGCAGCGGCGCGTAGACGATGTAGGAGTGGCCGACCACCCAGCCGACGTCGGAGGCGGCCCAGAACACGTCGCCCGGCTCGATGCCGTAGACGTTGCGCATCGACCAGCGCAGCGCCACCGCGTGCCCGCCGTTGTCCCGCACCACGCCCTTGGGGCGGCCGGTGGTGCCGGAGGTGTAGAGGACGTAGAGCGGGTCGGTGGCGGCGACCGGCACGCACTCCGCCGGCTCGGCGTCCGCCATCGCCTCGTCCCAGGTGAGGTCGCGGCCGGCGACGAGCGGTGCGGGTTCCTGCGGGCGCTGCACCACCACGCAGTGTCGCGGCGCGTGGTCGGCCTCGTCCAGGGCGGCGGACAGGATCGGGTGGTACGGCACCACCCGGTCCACCTCGATGCCGCACGAGGTGGCCACCACCACCGCCGGCCGGGCGTCGTCGATCCGGACGGCCAGCTCGTGCGCGGCGAAGCCGCCGAAGACCACCGAGTGCACCGCGCCGATCCGGGCGCAGGCGAGCATGGCGACCACCGCCTCCGGCACCATGGCCAGGTAGAGCAGCACCCGGTCACCGGAGCCGACGCCGAGCCGGCGCAGCGCCCCGGCGAACCGGGCGGTCTCGGCGAGCAGCTCGGCGTAGGTGAGGGTGCGGACCGTACCGGTGACCGGGCTGTCGTGGATCAGCGCCGGCTGGTCGCCCCGCCCGGCGGCGACGTGCCGGTCGAGCGCGTTGTGGCAGGTGTTGAGCCGCCCGTCCGGAAACCACCGGTACAGCGGGGCGGCCGAGTCGTCGAGGATCCGCTCCGGCGGGGTCACCCAGTCGATGTCCCCGGCCGCGTCCCGCCAGAAGCCGGTCGGGTCGGCGATGCTCCGCTCGTACGCTGATCGATACGCGCCCATGCCGCCATGCTGGCCCCGGCGGCGCCCGGACACGACCGTCGGCCGGGGCCGGTGCGCCGGAAGCGCGTCCCGGCTCGGTGAGCGGCCCGGCGCCTCCGACGGGCGGTCGGCGGGCTCATCCCGACGGGCGACGGATGAACCGGGCGGCGCCGGGTAATGCCACCGCCGTCCTGGTGGAGTGACGACCGGCGTCGCGGCGTACCGCGACCCCGCGGGCGGGCGGTGACACACCGTCCGCCCGCGTGCCGGGGACTCTTGTTGATCAAGAGGACGCCATGGACTAGCGTGCGCGCTCGTGAAATCGATGCGCATTTTCTCTGTTGTGCTGGCCTGCGTCGCGGTCACGGCGCTCAGCGCCTGCGGCGGCGAGGACAGCTCCACCCGGGCCGACTCCGCCGCCACCTCCGCCGCGCCGGCGTCCGCCTCGTCGACCCCCTCCGCCGCCCCGACCTCGGCGGCCGCGGCGGACACCGTCAGCGAGAAGGAACTCTGCACCTCCGCCAAGAAGGTCAACGACGAGATGAAGGCGAAGCTCGTCGCGGCCATGCAGTCCAGCGGCGACACCAACGCCCAGCTCGCGAAGATCCTCAAGGAGCTGGGCGGGGAGGTCACCGCACTGGTCGCGACCGCCGGCGACGGCAAGGCGGCCACCGCCCTGCGGCAGTTCAGCGTGGAGGTCACCAAGGCCGCGGCGGCCCCGGACCCGGTCACCGCCGCCGACAACCCGGCCATGGCCAAGGCCGGCGAGGACTTCAACGCCGCCTGCAAGGCGGTCGGCGTCACCACCGTCTTCTGAGCCGGTGCCGGGGCGCGCGGGCGGGCCGTCCGCCCGCGCGTCCCGGGTGGTCAGTTGCCGGTGACCCAGTTCCAGGCGGAGACCACCCACTCGGTCTGCTGGAGGTAGGCCACCCCCACGCCGGCCAGGAACAACGCGGTGACCATGTGGGCGCCCCGGGCGCTGCGGCGCACCCGGCCGAGCTGCCGCTCCAGGATCAGCCGGCCGAGCAGCCGGGCCAGCGCGAACAGGCCGACCGCGGTGAGCAGGCTGAGCACGAACGTGAGCAGCGGCGCGACCAGGTTGCCCCGGCCGGAGATCGCCCAGATGCCCCAGCAGACGAACGCGAACAGGGCGCCGGCGGCGCTCCACTCCCCGCCCCGGCGGGCCTGGGCGAGGTGCCAGCCCATCGACCGGCGCGGCGCCGGCTCGCCGGCCCAGTCGCCGTGCTCGACGGTGGGGAACTGCTCGGTGCGGGGCGTACGCGGTTGGCCGACCGCCGCCACCCCGCGCCGGAACGCGTCCCGCTGCCCGGGCACCACGCCCGGCTGGGGCGGCACCTCCACGGTGCGCTCCGCCCACGGCTGTGTCTGGTCCGCCATCTTCCGTCCTCCCCCTCGACCGACGTCGGCCACGGTTCCGAGGGTAGCCACCCGGCAAATAGGGTGCCGACCCCCACGGTGGTGGGGTACACACGGGCGATGACCGACGCGGTGGTGCCCCGGACCGACGACTTCGACGAGATCGCCGCGCTGCTCGCGCTGGCCTTCCACGGCGACCTCGACCCCGAACTCCAGGCGGTCGAGCGCCCGATCTTCGAGCCGGAACGCTCGCTCCTGGTCCGTGACGCCGGCAGGGCGGTGGCGCACGCCGCCGCGTTCAGCCGCGACCTCGCCGTCCCGGGGGCGAGCGTGCCGGCGGCGCACGTGACCATGGTCGCGGTCGCCCCCACGCACCGCCGGCGCGGTCTGCTCAGCGGGCTCATGCGGCGACAGCTCCGGGAGATCCGCGACGCCCGGCACGAGCCGGTCGCGGTGCTCTGGGCCAGCGAGGGACGGATCTATCCCCGGTTCGGCTACGGCTCGGCGGCGCAACGGCTGATCCTGAGCGCCGACACCACCGGGCTGCGACTGCCCGCCCCGACGGCCGCCGAGGGCACGCTGCGCCTGGACCGCCCGGCCACGCACCGCGACGAGCTGGCCCGACTGTACGAACGGGCGCGCGCCGACCGCCCCGGCTGGTCCCGCCGGGACGAGCGCTGGTGGGCGTACGTGCTGGCGGACGTGACGAGCCGGCGGCAGGGCGCGACCGAGCGGCGGGTACTGCTGCACCACGGACCGGAAGGGCTCGACGGGTACGCGCTCTACCGGACGAAGGAGGAGTGGGTCGGCGAGGTCCCCCGGGGCGAGGTGCGGGTCGACGAGGTCGTCGCGGTCACGCCGGAGGCCTACCTGTCGCTGTGGCGGCTGCTGCTCTCGGTCGACCTGACCCGGCGGTTGTCGTTCCCGATCGCGGCCGTCGACGAGCCGCTGCTACGCCTGGTCGACGAGCCACGTCAGCTCGCCCCGCAGCTCGTCGACGGGCTCTGGGTACGGGTGGTGGACGTGCCCGCCGCGCTCGCCGCCCGCCGTTACGCCACCGACGTCGACGTGGTGATCGAGGTCACCGACGAGCTGCTGCCGGAGAACACCGGCCGGTGGCGGCTCGTCGGCGGACCGGGCGGGGCGGAGTGCGCCGCCACCACCGCGCCGGCGGGGCTGTCCTGCGACGTCCGCGCGCTCGGCGAGCTGTATCTGGGCGGCACGACCCCGGCCGTGCTGGCCGCCACCGGCCGCCTCCGTGAGTTGACCCCGCACACCCTGCGCACCGTCTCACCGGCCTTCACCTGGCATCGCGCCCCGGCCCCGATGGAGAACTTCTGACGGGGTGCCGCCACGCTCCCGCCGATCGTGGAGTTGCGGCACCTCGGATGTCCGGATAAATCTGATATTCCGGGCGCCACAACTCCGTGATCGGGAGGCGGTCGCGTCGCTGGGCCGCCCGTCGGCGGGGCGGGCGGTACGGTCGGGGGGTGGGTGAGGTGGAGCGACGGCGGCGGCGACTGCGGCATCAGGCCGAGGCGGTCGACACCGGGGCGGCGGGCGCGCACCCGACCCGCGAGACGGGCGCCGACACGTCCGGGGCGGCGAGCGCGGCCGTGGAGACGAGC
>NZ_CADEAU010000189.1 GCF_902825405.1 Micromonospora maritima
GGCGCACCCGGTGGCGGTTTCCGTCCGCCGGCCGGCGGCGGTGGCCGTCCGGGTGGTGGCGGTCGTGGCCGTGGCGGCGGCGCCGCGGGTGCCTTCGGGCGTCCGGGTGGTCGGCCGACCCGAGGCCGCAAGTCCAAGAAGCAGCGCAGACAGGAGTTCGACAACCTGTCGGCCCCGACCATGTCCTCGGGTGCTCCCCGCGGTCAGGGTCAGGTCGTCCGGCTGTCCCGTGGCGCCTCGCTGTCGGACTTCGCCGACAAGATCAACGCCAACCCGGGTTCGCTGGTCCAGGAGATGTTCAACCTGGGCGAGATGGTGACGGCGACCCAGTCGTGCTCCGACGAGACCCTGCTGCTGCTGGGTGAGCACCTCGGCTTCGACGTGCAGATCGTCAGCCCGGAGGACGAGGACCGCGAGCTGCTCGCGCAGTTCAACATCGACCTCGACGCCGAGGTCGCGGCGGACCGCCTGGTCAGCCGTGCGCCGGTGGTGACCGTCATGGGTCACGTCGACCACGGTAAGACCAAGCTGCTCGACGCGATCCGCAAGGCGAACGTCGTGGCCGGCGAGGCGGGTGGCATCACCCAGCACATCGGCGCCTACCAGGTCCACGTCCCGCACGAGGGCGAGGACCGGGCGGTCACCTTCATCGACACCCCGGGTCACGAGGCGTTCACCGCCATGCGTGCCCGTGGTGCCCAGGTCACGGACATCGTGATCCTCGTGGTGGCGGCCGACGACGGCGTGATGCCGCAGACCATCGAGGCGCTCAACCACGCCAAGGCGGCGGACGTGCCGATCGTGGTGGCGGTCAACAAGGTCGACAAGCCGGAGGCGAACCCGGACAAGGTCCGCCAGCAGCTGACCGAGTACGGCCTGGTCGCCGAGGAGTACGGCGGCGACACCATGTTCGTCAACGTGGCCGCGAAGCCGGGCATCGGCATCGACGAGCTGCTGGAGGCGGTCCTGCTGACCGCCGACGCGTCGCTGGAGCTGACCGCTCCGATCGACGGCCCGGCGCAGGGTGTCGCCATCGAGGCGCACCTGGACAAGGGCCGTGGCGCGGTGGCGACCGTCCTGGTGCAGAAGGGCACGCTCCGGGCGGGTGACTCCATCGTCGCCGGTGGGGCGCACGGCCGGGTCCGGGCCATGCTGGACGAGAACGGCACTCCGGTCGACGAGGCCGGGCCGGCGCGTCCGGTCATGGTGTTGGGTCTGACCACGGTGCCGGGTGCGGGTGACACCTTCCTGGCCGCCGAGGACGACCGCACCGTGCGGCAGATCGCCGAGCAGCGGCAGGCGCGGCGGCGGGCGGCGTCGTTCGCCAACTCCCGTGGCCGGGCCACCCTCGAGACGCTCATGGAGCAGCTCAAGGAGGGCGAGAAGACCTCGCTCAACCTGGTGCTCAAGGGCGACGGCTCCGGTTCCGTGGAGGCGCTCGAGGACGCGCTGTTCAACCTCGACATCCCCGAGGAGGTCCAGCTCCGGATCATCCACCGGGGCGTGGGCGCGATCACCGAGAGCGACGTCATGCTCGCGAGCGCCTCGAACGAGGCGGTCACGATCATCGGCTTCAACGTGCGGGCCGCCAACAAGGTCCGCGAGATCGCCGACCGCGAGGGCGTGGAGATCCGGTACTACACGGTCATCTACCAGGCCATCGAGGAGATCGACGCCGCGCTCAAGGGTCTGCTCAAGCCGGAGTACGAGGAGGTCGAGCTGGGCACCGCGGAGATCCGCGACGTCTTCCGCTCGTCCAAGATCGGCAACATCTCCGGCTGTATCGTCCGGTCCGGTCTCATCCGCCGCAACGCCAAGGCGCGGCTGCTGCGGGACGGGGCGGTCGTGGCGGACAACCTCACGATCAGCTCCTTGAAGCGGTTCAAGGACGACGCGACCGAGGTCCGCGAAGGCTTCGAGTGTGGTCTGACGCTGGGCGGTTACAACAACGTCCAGGTCGGCGACATCATCGAGACCTTCGAGATGCGGGAGAAGCCGCGCGCCTGAGCGGTGTGACATGACGACGGCCGGGGCCCCAGGGCCCCGGCCGTCGCCGTTTCCGCAGGCTGGAACAATCTCCGGCGTGCCCAGGTACGCGCTGCTGCTCGCCCCGTCCGCCAACCGCGTCTACGCCGACGCCGCCGGCCGGCTGACCCGCGCCGAATTGGAGATCTTCGCCGGCTCCGGGATGCTCGACGCGGCCCCCGTCGACGTCGCGGCGGAGCGGATCGGCGGGGTGGAATACCTGACCTTCACCGCACCCGAGCCCGGGCTCGGCACCCGCGACCTGGCCCACCTGGCGAACCTGTCGGCGGCGTACGCGCTCTTCGAACGGGTCGGCGACGACCTGCTCCGGCCGGTTCCGCTGCACCCGCTGGCGCACTACGACTCCGACCTGATCACCATCCAGAAGTACGCCGGCAAGACCAACGAGCAGTTCACCCGGCTGCTGCTCAACGTCACGCTGCTCGCCTCGGCCGCCGCGCCCCGGATGCTCGACGGCGGGCTGGTGGTGCTGGACCCGCTCTGCGGCCGGGGCACCACGCTCAATCAGGCGCTCATGTACGGCCACGACGGCATCGGCGTGGAACGCGACAGCCAGGACGTGGAGGCGTACACGGCGTTCCTGCGCACCTGGCTGCGTCGCAAGCGGCTCAAGCACACGGCGGAGACCACGTCCGTGCGCCGGGACCGCAAGCTGGTCGCCCGCCGCTTCGAAGCGGTGCTCTCCCCGTCCCGGGACGCGCACCGGGCCGGCGTCACCCAGCGGGTCGTCGTGCTGAACACCGACACCACCCGGGCCCGCGAGGTGCTCCGTCCCCGCTGCGCCGACGTGATCGTGACCGACGCGCCGTACGGGGTGGCGCACGGCAGCCGTACCGGAGCGGGGTTGTCCCGCAGCCCGCTGGAACTGCTCGCCGCCGCGGTACCGGTGTGGCGGGAGCTGCTGCGGCCCGGCGGCGCGGTGGGGCTGTCCTGGAACACCCACGTGGCGCCGCGCGCGGCGGCCGAGGCGGTGCTGGCCGACGCCGGCCTGCGGGTCGTCGACGGGCCCGGCTGGCGGGACCTCGTCCACCGCGTCGACCAGGCGATCGAGCGGGACGTGCTGGTGGCGGTCGCCCCTTAATCGCGTGCCGGGCGGCACCCGCCCGCGTACCGTTGCTCGCCGTGTATACCGGAACCGCGCTGTTCGACCTGTTGCTCCCGGGCGACTCCCGCTCCCTGAAGGCCAAGCGGTCCTACGTCCGGCCGATCGTCGCCGCGCTGCGCAAGTTCGAGGTCTCGGCCGCCGAGGTCGGCGCGCTCGACCTGCACGGCCGGGCCGAGATCGGGGTGGCCGTGGTGGCCGCCGAACCGGCCCACGTCCGCGAGGTGCTCGACTCCTGCGAGCGGCTGGTCGCCGCCCGCCCGGAGACCGAGCTGCTGTCGGTCCGCCGCCGCCTGCACGGCGCGGACGACTGACGCCGTCGGCGCGTCGCGCGGCAGCCGGGCCGTGCCGCGCGACGCCCGACCGGACGCGGGTAATGTTCTTCGACGTTGGGCGGTCGGATCCGGCGGCGCAGGCCGTCGTCCGTCGCCGGCCGACGGCTCCCGAGCACGGCACGGCGTACGCCGGCGCCGCGGCCGGAGCCACAGAACCGTGATCGTGGAGGTGGGGAACATGTCGGATCCGGCCAAGGTACGCAGGCACGCGGAGCGCATCCGTGAACTGGTCGCGTCGCTGGTGCGGAGCCAGATCAAGGACCCCCGGCTCGGCATGATCACGATCACCGACGCCCGGATCACCGCCGACCTGCGCGACGCCACCGTCTTCTACACCGTGCTCGGCGACGCGGCGGCCCAGGCGAGCACCGCCGCCGCGCTGGAGAGCGCCAAGGGCATGCTGCGCAGCACGGTCGGCAAGGCGCTCGGGCTGCGGCACTCGCCGACGCTCACCTTCGTCCTCGACGACGTGCAGGACCAGGTCAAGCACATCGACGACCTGCTCGCGGCCGCGCGCAACGCCGACGCGGAGGTGCAGCGGCTGGCCGCCACCTCCTCCTACGCCGGCGACGCCCAGCCCTACCGGGTCGAGGACGAGGACGAGGACGCTCCGGCCGGTGACTCCGCGGCCGGGGGCGAGCCGACCGGGGACGACGAACCGCGCGGCGGCGACCGCCGGTGACCGGGGCGGGCCCTGGTCCCACGGACGCCGAATGGGCGGCCGCCGTCGAGGCGGTACGCGGGCTCCCCGCCGACCCGCGGGTGCTCCTGATCTGCCACGTCAACCCGGACGGGGACGCGCTCGGCAGCATGCTCGGCTTCGGACTGGGCCTGCGCCGGCTCGGCGTACGCCGTCTCCAGGCGACCTTCCCCGGGCCGCCCGACGTCCCCGAGCCCTTCCGCTGGCTGCCCGGTGTCGAGCTGCTGGTGTCGCAGGACGACGCGTACCCGGATCCGGACCTGGTGATCTGCTTCGACGCGGCCGGTGACTCCCGCCTGGGCGACCTCGTCGACCGGCTGGGCCGGGCGGGCACCTCGCTGGTGCTGGACCACCACGCCTCGAACACCGGCTTCGGCCGGATCAACCTGGTCGACCCGCACGCCGCGGCCACCTCCGTGGTCGCGCTGGGCCTGCTGGACCGGCTCGGCGTCCCGCTGGACGCGGAGATGGCGACCGGGCTCTACGTGGCGCTGACCACCGACACCGGCTCGTTCCGGTTCGAGGCGACCACCCCGGCGGTGCACGAGATGGCCGCGCGCCTGCTCGCCACCGGCATCCGCCCCGGCGACATCTCCCGGCGGATCTTCGACACCCGCCCGTTCGGCGCCGTCCGGCTCTTCGGCGAGGTGCTCGGCCGGGCCACGCTGGAACCCGCGGCCGCCGCCGGGCACGGCCTGGTCTGGACGTACGCGACCCACGACGACCTGGCCCGCCACGACCAGCCGGCGTACGTGCTGGAGGCGCTGATCGACTCGGTGCGCTGCACCGCCGAGGCGGACGTGAGCTGCGTGGTCAAGCAGTCCGGGGACGCCGAGTGGGCGGTGTCGCTGCGGAGCAAGGGCGCGGTGGACGTGAGCCGGGTGGCGGTGGCGCTCGGCGGCGGCGGGCACCGGTTCGCGGCCGGCTTCACCGGTCGGGGCCCGCTCGACGAGGTGGTCGGGAACATCCGCGCCGCGCTCGGCGCCGAGGTGCTCGTCCCGCACTCCTGACCGCCCCGCCTCCCGCCCGCTTCTCCGACCCCGCCGTTTCCCGAGGTGGCGGGGTCGTCCCGGTCCTGCCGTGTGTTTCGTGGCGGCGTCTCTCCGCCCCCCCCCCAGATGCCGCCGCGACCTGCCCCTCCCGGTCCTTGCGCGGGTTGACCGACCCCCTTGGCGGCCCCTCGGCCCCGGACCCCGCCAGCTCCCCGACGTGGTGACCCCTCGGCCGGGTGTAAGCGCGAATTGTGCCGGCTGTCCGTTTCTTTGGGAGATCTTGGAAGTTCGGGGCCCCTCTGAGGGCCGTTTTCTTCCAAGATCTCGGCGAGCGCACGAGCGCACGAGCGCACGAGCGGGCGAGCGGGCGAGCGGTGGGGAGGGAAGGGAGCGCACAGGCAGTGCGTCCGTGTTCCGGAGACGTCCCGGCGCCGGTGGTACGTGATGGGTGTCTGCCAGGTCGGGAGGCACCCATGGCGTTCCACTGACGGGGTTGGCGAGCGGTGGGTGGAACGTCATGGGTGTCTGCCGGACCGCGACGCACCCATGGTGTTCCACTCGGGGGGTTGGCGGCCGGTGGGTGGAACGTCATGGGTGTCTGCGGGGTCGGGATGCGCGCGGTTTCCACCCGCCGGTGTGCGTGGACTGGGGTGGCTTGTCCGGTTCGGCGGTGGTGGGCGGCACCCCGGGCGCGGAATCGGCGCCGGGTCGGCGGCGTTGTAACCCGGTGGACGACCGAGCAGGCAGCGAGCCCCTGAGCGCCGCCCCGCCCCCGGGAATGACGGTGGGCGGCCGGTCGTTGCACATCATCCCGGCGCCGCGACGAGGCCCCCCGCCCCGCGAGCTGCCGAACCCCGGCCCCCGCCACACGGCCTCCGAGCCCGACGGGCAAGCCGGATCCCCCCGAAGACTTTTCGAGCGCCTGACGGTGCCCACACCCCCCCCGGGTGTGTTGACCCCCGAATGGAGCCCCCTCATGAACACGATCCTGCGTAAGAGCATTCTCGGTATCGCTGGTCTGGCCTTCACCGGTGGTGTGTTCGCCGGTCCGGTCGCCGCCCACGCCGACACCCCCGCCCACGCCGCCGCTGGTAAGCCCGTCGCGGTCGCGTCCGTGCAGGGTGAGCAGTCGACCATCACGCTGAACGACGAGCAGCTGGCCAACGCGAAGGCGATCATCGCCGCGACGAAGAAGGCCGGTCTGCCGGAGCGGGCCGCGGTCATCTCGATCGCCACCGCCCTGCAGGAGTCGAAGCTGGAGAACCTCGGCCACCTCGGCGACCGCAACGACCACGACTCGCTGGGCCTGTTCCAGCAGCGCCCCTCCTCGGGTTGGGGTACGCCGGAGCAGATCACCGACCCTGAGTACTCGACCCTGGCGTTCCTCAAGGGCCTGAAGCAGGTCGACGGCTGGGACACCATGCCGCTGACCGAGGCCGCGCAGACCGTCCAGGTCTCCGCCTACCCCGACGCCTACGCCCAGTGGGAGAAGCAGGCCACCGACATCGTGGCCCAGCACTGGACCAAGTAAGACCACCGAAGGCCGGCACCCCCGAGCGGGGTGCCGGCCTTCGTCGTATTCTGCGCAATCACGAGGCGTGCCGGTCTTCCCGCGTTACGTCACGCTGGGGACAATCGGGTGATGGATCATCCCCGCGAGCTCACCGTCGATGCGCCCCGGGTCTGGGACCGGCCGGTCGTCTCCGTACCGGTGCTGATCTGCCTCTCCCTGGTCGGGGGTCAACTTCCGTCGTTCTCGACCGCGGCGAACCTCTACATCCTCGGTACGGGCGGAGGGCTGATCTGGGTCGGGCTGAACAACCGGGTGCCGAGGCGTCCGGCCCCACGTCGGTTGCCGTCCGGCGCGCTGTGGTGGCTGCTGCCGGTCACCGTCTTCGGCGTCTTCGAGGGGGCGACGTTCGTGCTGTCCGTGGGCGACGACTTCCCGACGTTCTCCCGGCTGGCCGATCCGCTGCTGGAGGATCATCTGGCTCGCTCGGCCGCCTGGTTCGCCTGGCTGGCCGCGTTCTGGGGACTGGTCCGCCGATGATGCGCGCTCTGGCGATCGGCGGGTTCCTGGCCGCGCTGCTGCTGTTCGCGGCCGTCGAGTGGGCGGCCCGTCGGGAGGGTTCCCGGATCCCGTCGCTGGCCGACGTGTGCGCCTTCGTCATGCGGTACGAGGTGGGCCCGGTCCCGGTCGGCCGGATCGGCCTGTTCGGCTTCTGGTGGTGGCTCGGCTGGCACTTCCTGGCCCGCTGACGACCGCCGAGCCGCCCACCTCCCAGGTGTGCGGCGCCGGCCTCGGCCCGCTCCTGTTCGTGGCTCGTCCTGCCGTTCCGAGGCACCGCGCCCGTGGCGCCCCGTCGTCGTGCGGCCCGCCCGTTTCCCGATCGCCCTGCCCGTCCGGCACGCGGGCACGCCCGCACACCGGCACGCCGGCGCTCCCGCATACCGGCACGCCTGCGCGGGAGCGCCGGGTGAACACCACCGGTCCCGGGAAGCCGTCCGCCCGTCGGCCGGAGGTGTCCGCATTGCGGGAACAGTGGGCAACATCTGGAAAGTGAACGTTAATTTGGGTGAGGGCCGGCGCTTCGCGGCGCTGGTCACGGGCGGTGGTGCCGCACCCGGCATCGCCTCCCTCCAGGGTCAGACCGACCCGGGCTCACGCTGCCAGGCGAGCCGCTCCGGTGATCCCGGACCGCTGCCGGCGCTCAGCAGGCCGACGACTCCCGGTCGCGGCGCGACGGTCGTCGCGTCACCGCCGGAGCGCCGGACGCCCGTAGGGCCGCCGTGCCTCGGTGGTCCGCACCCTGGAAGGACTCGATTCCATGCCCAGCAAGCGCAAGCCGCAGACCGAGACCACCACCGACGAGGCGCGCGAGCAGATGCGCCGCGCGCTGCAGACCTCGATGGACACCCGTCAGTGACGCAGGCCGTCCGGCGGTGACGTCGGCCGTGCCAGGCACCGGGCCGACCGCCCGGGCCGAGGCCGACGTCACCGCCGTACGCGACCGGAGTCGCCGGGCCGTGCCGGTGCCGAACCGGTCCCCGCACCCCGCACGGCGGCGTTACCGTCTTGCCGGTGCGCCGCATCCTCGTCGTCGGCAGCTCCGGCGCCGGCAAGAGCACGCTCGCCGGTGAGCTGGCCCGGCGTCTCGACCTGCCCCTGATCCACCTCGACCGGCACTACTGGCGGCCCGGCTGGACCCCGCCGGACCCGGTCGAGTTCCGTGCCGAGGTGGCGGCACTGGCCGCCCGCCCCGCCTGGGTGATGGACGGCAACTACGCGGGCACCCTCGACCTCCGGCTGCCCCGCGCCGACGCCCTGGTGCTCTGCGACCCCTCCCGCGTCCTCTGCCTGATCCGGGTGCTGCGCCGCCGCTGGCTCCACCGCGCCACGCCCGGCGCCGCCGGGCCGGGCCGTGCCACGTCCCGCCCCGATCTTCCCGACGACTGCCCGGAGCGGATCGACCTCGACCTCCTGCGCCACGCCTGGCGCTATCCCCGTGACTCCCGCCCTCGGGTGCTGGCGGCCGTCGCCGCGTACGCGCCCACGATCCCGGTGCACCGGCTGCGCCACACGCGGGACGTCGCGCGCTTCCTGGACCGCCTGACGTAAGCAGTACGCGCCCTTGCATTCCTTACCGCGCGCGTGCCAGGATCGGCGGCGATGAGCACCGCCGCCCTCGCCACCGCCGCCTCGCCCCGGCGGATCGCCGCCCTCGCGCTGCCCGCCCTGGTGGTGCTGGCCGCCGAGCCGCTCTACGTCCTGGTCGACACCGCCGTGGTGGGCCACCTGGGTCGGGTGCCGCTCGCCGCGCTCGCCGTGGGCGGCACGGTGATGACCCTGACCGCCTGGATCGGCACGGTCGTCGCGTACGGCACCACGGGCCGCTCGGCCCGCCGCTTCGGGGCGGGGGACCGGGCCGCCGCGGTGGCCGAGGGCGTCCAGGCGTCCTGGCTCGCGCTCGCCACCGGAGTGCTGGTGGCGGTCGCCATCGGCATCGGTGGCGGCGCGCTCGCGCGTACCCTCGTCGGCGGTCCCGGCGAGGTGGCCGACGCCGCCGCCGGGTGGTTGCGGATCGCGGCGCTGGGCGCGCCCGGCCTGCTGCTCGCCGCCGCCGGCAACGGGTGGCTGCGGGGAATCCAGGACACCCGTCGGCCGCTGCTGTTCGTGCTCGGCCCGAACCTGCTCTCCGCGCTGCTCTGCCCGCTGCTGGTCTACCCGGCCGGGCTCGGACTTGTCGGCTCGGCGGTGGCGAACGCGGTCGCGCAGACGCTCTCCGGTGTCCTGTTCGCGGCGGCGTTGGTGCGGGAGCGGGTCTCCCTGCGCCCCCGGCCCCGGATGATCGGGCAGCAGCTGGTGCTCAGCCGGGACCTGCTCGTGCGAGGCGTCGCGTTCCAGGCCAGCTTCCTGTCGGCGACCGCGGTCGCGGCCCGCTTCGGCGCCGCCGCGGTCGGCGCGCACCAGATCGCCGTACAACTCTGGTTCTTCACCGCGCTGGTGCTGGACGCGCTGGCGATCGCCGCGCAGTCGCTGGTCGGCGCGGCGCTCGGGGCCGGCGACGCGGCCGGCGCCCGGTTCCTG
>NZ_CADEAU010000190.1 GCF_902825405.1 Micromonospora maritima
GGCAGCGGGACCTGCCGCGCGGCGGCACACCCCGCCGGGCCCACCCGGCCGACGAACCGGACGCCGTCTTCGTGCCGTCCTGCCTGGGCACGCTCTTCGCTCCCGCCGAGGGCGGCACCGGCGTGGCCGCCGCGCTGCTCGCGCTCGCCGACCGGGCCGGCGTACGGCTGCTCGTGCCGGACGGGATCGGCGACCTCTGCTGCGGCACGCCCTGGTCGTCGAAGGGCCTCACCGACGGCTACCGGGCGGTGCGCGACCGGGTCCCGCCGGTGCTGCGCGCGGCCAGCCGGGACGGGACGCTGCCGGTGGTCAGCGACGCCGCCTCCTGCACCGAGGGCTTCGACCGGCTGCTCGCCGACGCCGGGGACGTGCGGGTGGTGGACGCGGTCGCCTACACCGCCACCGCGCTGCTGCCCCGGCTGACCGTGCGCCGCCGGCTCGGCTCGCTGGCGCTGCACCCGACCTGCTCGTCCACCCGGCTCGGTCTGGACGACGCGCTGCTCACGGTGGCCCGCGCGGTCGCCGACGAGGTGGTCGTCCCGGACGGCTGGCAGTGCTGCGGCTTCGCCGGCGACCGGGGCCTGCTGCACCCGGAGCTGACCGCGTCGGCCACCCGCGCCGAGGCCGCCGCCGTCACCGCGCGGCCCTTCGACGGGTACGCCTCGGTGAACCGCACCTGCGAGATCGGCCTGGCCCGGGCCACCGGGCAGCCGTACCGGCACCTGCTGGAACTGCTGGCGGAGGTGACCGCCTGATGGGGCGTAGCTGGGGACTCGCGGCGCTGATGCTGGCCGCCGGCGTGCTGGTGGGGGTCGCCCAGGACGGCGTGGTGCCCTCCGCGCTGGGCTTCGCGGGCTTCGCCGGGCTGGCGGTGCTCTTCTCGCCGCTGGCCTTCCCCCGGTCGCTGACCGCCGCGGAGGCACGCCGACGCAGCGCGCGCGACGGGCGTCCGATCGTCTACTGGCGTCCGGGCTGCACCTACTGCCTGCGGCTGCGCCTGCGACTGGGCCGGCGCGCCGGGCGGGCGCACTGGGTGGACATCTGGCGCGACCCGGAGGCCGCGGCGGCGGTCCGGGCGGTCACCGGCGGCGACGAGACCGTGCCGACCGTGGTGCTGCCGGACGGGCCGGTGGTGAACCCCGACCCGGCCTGGCTGCGGGCACGGCTCCCGGCCTGACGGCTTCGCGGCCCGGGCCTCGTCGGGCGGTTCAGAGCGGGCGGGCCAGGTCCGCGAGCAGCTCGGCTACCGCTGCCGAGGGTGGGCGGCGACACAATTCTTTGGCGATCGTTCCAGATTGACCGTACGGTGGGTGCATGGCTCGTACCCGGGAGTTCGACGTCGACGCGGCGGTGGCTGCGGCCATGGAGGCGTTTCGGCGCAAGGGCTACGAAGGGACCTCGATCCGCGACCTGACCGAGGCGACCGGCTTGGGCAGCGGCTCGATCTATGCCGCCTTCGGTAGCAAGGAAGGGCTGTACCTGGCTGCGCTCGACCTCTACCGGCAGCGGTACGCGACGCCGCTGATCGCCATGCTGCGTTCCGGCAGCGACGCGCGGGAGGTGATCCGCGAGGTCTTCGTCGGCGCGGTGGATGAGATCTCCCGGGACGGGAAACACCTGGCATGCCTGATTGTCGGCGCCACGGTCGAGCCGATCCGCGACGACCCGCGGGTCGCCGAGCGGCTCGGGTCGACCACCCGGTCGCTGGAGGCCGCCCTCTTCGATGTGCTCGCCGAGGGGCAGTTGCGCGGTCAGATCCCCACCGACCGCAGCGCCACCGACCTTGCCACCTTTCTGGTGACGAGCCTCCAGGGGCTGCGGGTGATGGGCGGGATCAATCCCGACCGGGCAACTCTGATGCGGTCCGCCGAGGTCGCACTGAGCTGCCTGGATTGACCGGTTCCGGGCTGTTCCGGGTTTTTTGTGAGAATCCAATTCTGTAGCAGACAATCAAGATACTTTCGAGGATGAGATGAAACCGACAGGCGTAGGGATCATTGGGCCGGGCTCGTGGGCGTCGATCTCGCACATTCCGGTGATCGCGGCGTCGCCGGCGTTCGAACTGCGTGCGGTCAGCACCTCCCGTCGTAGCTCGGCGGAGGCTGCGGCGGCCAAGTACGGAGTGCCCGGATACGACGACCACCGCCGCCTGCTCGCCGACCCGCAGGTCGATGTGGTGGTCGTCGCGGTGCAGGTCACCCAGCACTTCGAACTGATCTCGGCCGCGCTCGAGGCGGGCAAGACAGTCTACAGCGAGTGGCCGCTCACCAACGGCCTGGCCGAGGCGGAGCGCCTCGCCGAACTGGCCCGCCGGGCCGGTGTCCGCACCGTGGTAGGGCTCCAGGGACGCTTCGCCCCCGAGGTCCAGCACGCCGCGGACCTGGTTCGCGACGGGTACGTCGGCGAGGTGCTCGGCACCACTCTGGTCGGCTCCGGCATGGTCTGGGGCGGCGAGGTGGCCAACCGCAGCCAGGCCTACTGGTTCGACAACGCCAACGGCGCCACCCCGCTCGCTTCCGCCGCGCTGCACGCCCTCGACCCGCTGCACTTCGTACTCGGCGAGTTCGACACGGTCGCGGCCAACCTCGTGGTGGGGCGCAAGGAGGCGACCGTCACCGAGGACGGCAGCCGGATCCCGGTCACGGTGCCGGATCAGGTCGCCCTGATCGGCACCCTCACCTCCGGTGCCGCCGCCTCGGTCTTCTATCGCGGCGGCGCGTCCCGTGGCGACAACCTCCGATGGGAGATCAACGGCACCGACGGCGACCTCGTTCTGACCTCGGACTGGGGCAACATGCAAGTCGCCCAGCTCACCCTCGCCGGCGGCCGCGGCGCGGACACCACCGTCACCACCATCGACGTTCCCGCGTCCTACTCGGACGGGATCCCCACGGGCCTGGCCCAGACCCCGGCCAGAAGCATCGCGCGGCTCTACGCGCAGTTGGCCCGCGACCTGGCCGACGGCACCCACACCGTGCCCGACTTCGAGCACGCCCTCAACCGGCACCGCCTGAGCGACGCCATCGAGCGCGCCTCGCACACAGGCGTCGCCCAATCCTTGAGGTGACAAACCGGCGGTCGGCGCCTGCGCGCGCCGGCCATCCTGAACAACGGAGTCAACGACGTGAGAGCGATAGGACTGCTGCGCCACGGCGGACCCGAGGTACTGGAGGTCGTCGAGCGGCCGACTCCGCACGCCGGAGCGGGCAAGGTCCGGATCCGGGTACGTGCCACCACCGTCAACCCCGCCGACACCCTGATCCGGAGCGGCGTCACGCCCATCCGGCAACGCGGAACGGAACCAGTCATCCCCGGCCTGGACGTCGCCGGCACCATCGACGAGATCGGCCCCGGCACCAGCGGCCGCCTCGCCGTCGGCGACCGGGTGATGGCCATGGTCAACCCCACCCGCCCGGCCGGCGGCGGGTACGCCGAATGGGTGGTGCTCCCCGAGTCGTGGGTCGTCCCGGCGCCGGTCGGGGCGAGTCACGCCGAGGCCGCCACGCTCCCGACGAACGGGCTGACGGCCTTGCACGCCCTCGACCAGCTACGCCTTGGTCCGGACAGCACCGTCGCCGTCACCGGCGCGGCCGGGGCGGTCGGCGGCTACGCCGTACAACTGGCCAAGGCGGCCGGACACCGAGTGCTGGCCGACGCCGCCCGCCAGGACACCGACCTCGTCGCGTCGTTGGGCGCCGACCACATCGTCGACCGCGGGCCGGGAGTCGCCGATCGCTTCCGCGCGCTCACCGCCGACGGCGTCGACGCCGTCGTCGACGCCGCTGTCATCGGCGCCCCGCTGCTGTCGGCGATCCGCCGTGGCGGCACCCTGGCGTACGTACGCGGCGGGCCGGACCAGGCGGCGTTCGAACGGGCGGCCGCGACGCGCGGCGTGACCCTCGTCTCCGCCCACGTGCACGATTACGACGGGCGACGCGACAAGCTCGACCTGCTGCGCCGGCTCGCCGACGAGGGACGGCTCAGCCTCCGGGTCGCGGACACCTTCCCGCCTCAGCACGCGGCGCAGGCCCATCGGCTCCTGGCGGCCGGCGGCGTCCGGGGCCGGCTGGTCATCGAGTGGTGAGCCCGCAGGCGAGCTGGTCGGCACGGCGCCGGACCGGGATCGCACTCCGGTGGCAGACGTCCCGGGCACATCGGTGCTGGTCGTGCGTACCCTGCTCGGCCGGTCGGCGGAACTTCACCAGAAGGAACTGGAAGGAGAGGTGACAACATGCGCGCGGTAGTGCTCAAGGAATTCGGCGCCCCGCTGGTCCTCACGGAGATCGAGAAGCCGGTACCGGGTCCCGGACAGGTGTTGGTCCGGGTCGCGGCGAGTGGTGTCAACCCGCTGGACACCAAGATCCGAGCGGGAAAGGCCGCCCACGCCCGGGTACAGCCACCGGCCGTACTCGGCCTGGACCTGGCCGGTGTCGTGGCGGGGGTCGGCCCGGGGGTCACCGGCTTCGACTCCGGTGACGAGGTGTACGGGCTGACCGGTGGCGTGGGTGATCTTCAAGGGTCGCTCGCCGAGTACGTCGCCGTGGACGCTCGGTTGCTCGCCCGAAAACCGGAGTCGCTGAGTTTGCGCGAGGCGGCGGCTCTGCCGCTGGCCGTCATCACCGCCTGGGAAGGGCTGGTGGACCGGGCGCGGGTGACGGCGGGCCAGCAGGTACTGGTGCACGGCGGCGCCGGCGGCGTCGGGCGGATCGCCGTCCAGCTCGCCCGTGCCCGCGGCGCTGAGGTCTTCGCCACCGGATCGCCCCGAAGCTTGGAGACCATCGCTCGGCTCGGGGCGACTCCGATCGACTACACGAGCACGGCGGTCGAGGACTACGTCACCGCGTACACCGGCGGCGAGGGCTTCGACGTGGTCCTCGACACCGTCGGCGGCGCCGGCCTGGACGAGTCTTTCACCGCGGTACGCACCTACACCGGCCATGTCGTCAGCATTCTGGGGTGGGGTACGCACAGCCTCGCGCCGCTGTCGTTCCGTGGGGCCAGCTACTCCGGAGTCTTCGCCCTGCTTCCGATGCTGACCGGCCAGGGACGGGAGCACCACGGCGAGATTCTGCGCGACGCGGCCGTCCTGGTTGACCAGGGAGCGTTGCGGCCGCTCGTCGATCCTCGGCGGTTCACCCTCGCCACGGTGACCGACGCCCACACCATCGTGGAGAGCGGCACCGGTGCCGGCAAGATCGTGATTGAGGTCGAGTGACGAGGCACCTTCCACCCTTTCTCGCGATCGGGATCGCGACCGCACGGGCGTCGGCCAGTGTGGGCGGCAGAGGTGGTGTCGGCCGTGCGCGGCGGCCGACACAGCCTGCTGATCCGCCGCGACACCCGAACGGCGGCTGCCGTACTAGTCTCGGGCGATGCATCGATCCCGGCTCTACGCTTTGATCATCGACGCGCCCCAGGAGTCCGCGGGGGAGGTCACCGCGTTCTGGTCCGCCGCGCTCGGCGCCGAGGTCCGCACCGACCCGAGCGAGCCCGAGTTCACCGGCCTGGCCGACGTGGTGCCGGGTCTGGTCACCGCCGTGCAGGCGGTGGACGACGCGCCCCGCCACCACCTCGACATCGAGACCGACGACGTGCCGGCCGAGGTCGAGCGGTTGCGGGGGTTGGGCGCCACCCCGGTCTCCCGCTGGCAGGACTGCCACGTGCTGCGGGCGCCCGGCGGTCACCTGGTCTGCGTGATCCCGGTGGCCAGCGAACCGGAGCTGTTCGAGGCCACCGCGACCCGCTGGCCGTGAGCCGGCGCCCCGGCCGGTGAGGGCCGGGGCGCCGGAGCCGGTCAGGCGGTGTAGGGGAGGGTGACCGTCGAGCGGTCGCCGGTGCCGAGCGTGGTGGGCCCGGCGCCGATGGCGTTCCACACCTCCACCGTCACCGTGCCGCCGGCCAGGTCGCCGAGCGCCCCGACGCCGGAGGACAACCCCCGCTCCTGGGTGTAGTGCTCCCACCCAGGCGCCGGATCGGTGGCGAAGTACTGGTACGTCTCCACCCGGTCGGCGGTGCCGTCGCCGGTCAGGTCGTAGGAGACCCGCACGTGGGTGCCGTTGCCGACCGTCGTGCCCGCGTCCAGCAGCAGGTCGAACCGGGTCGCCCCGCCGGTGTAGCGGGCGGTCAGGCCGGCGGCGGTGAACCTCAGCGGCTGCCCGCCGGTCGCCGGGACGGTCATCGTGGCCGAGGTGCCGGCCGCGCCGG
Organism: Micromonospora maritima; assembly: GCF_902825405.1. Classification (GTDB taxonomy): domain Bacteria; phylum Actinomycetota; class Actinomycetes; order Mycobacteriales; family Micromonosporaceae; genus Micromonospora; species Micromonospora maritima. The sequence goes on from NZ_CADEAU010000190.1 coordinate 6,205, forward strand.
CCAGGCCGGCCGGCCCGACCAGGTGACGCTCCGCGGTGAACCCGCCCGACGGCGGAGGCGTCGTGGTGGCGGTGCTCCCGGCGTACGGCAGCACCAGGCGGGACCCGTCTCCGATGCCGAGCGTGGTGGGCCCGGCGCCGATGGCGTTCCACACCTCGATCCGGACCGTCCCGCCGGACAGGTCGCCCGGCGTGCCGGTGGCCGAGGTGAGGCCCTGCGTCTGCCGGTAGTGCTCCACCCCGGCGACCGGGTCGGTGGCGTAGTACCGGTAGGTCTCCACCCGGTCGAAGGTGCCGTCGCCGGTGAGGTCGTAGGAGACCCGGGCCTGGACCCCGTTGCCGACCGCGGTGCCCGCGTCGACGGCCAGGTCGAACGCCGTGTTCCCCCCGGTCCAGGCGCCGGTCAGTCCGGTGGCGGTGAAGACCTGCGCGTTGGCCGGCGTGCCGTCGTGGTTGCCGTTGGCCGCGGCGACGGTGACCGTGCCGGCCGGGCCGGGGGTGCCGCCCAGCGTCCCGCCGGAGCCCAGGTAGCGGGTCGGCTCCAGCGCCGGCGGCGGGGTGGTCGGGCTCGGGCTGGTCGGCGTCGGGCTCGGCGTGGTCGGCGTCGGGGTGGGCGTGGTCGGGGTCGGCGTCGGGGTGCTCGGCGTCGGGGTCGGCGTCGACGTCGGCGGGGGACCGGTCGGCACCGTCACGCCGCCGGTGGCGCTGCCCCCGCTCCAGGTGTACGCCCCGGACGTGGCGGTCTTCCCGGCCGGGACCGCGAGCGTGGTGCCGTCGGAGAACGTGACGGTCAGCGGTGCGGCGGTGATGTTCGATGCCACGTACGTGCGCTCGGTGCCGGTGCGGAACACCTTCGCCAGCGGGTGGTTCGCGGTCACCGAGGTGTCCACCGTGCCGAGCGCGGCGAGGTTGCGGATCCAGTGGAACGTGTGCGCCTTGCTCTCGCCCTCCTCGCTGGCGAAGGTGCTGTTGGCCCGGAAGTTGCGCAACGCCTGCTCGCCGTCGCCGAGGGCCAGGAACTCCCAGATGATGTCCTGCCAGACCGTCGGCGGGCCGTTCTTGTTGGCGAGCAGCTCCGCGTAGTTGGCCTTGACGTACTCCGGGTGGTCGCCCAGGTAGAGGTGACCGCCGGTGATCGGCAGCATGTTGATGCCCTGGATCATCTCCGGGGCCGAGGAGAACCAGGTGGCGTACGCTCCGCCGTCGCCCCACACCATGCCGACGGTCTTGTGGCCGAAGCCGGCCGGGAAGTTCTCGTCGTGCACGTCGAACCAGTATTCGGAGATGGCCGCCGACTGGGTGGTCCACAGGTAGACGCCGGCGTCGCGGACGGCGGTGTTCCCGGTCGCCTGACCCCACTGGATGAGCGCGTTGGCGAAGTTCATGCCCTCGGACGAGGACTCCTGGTTGTTGCCGGCGAAGAACGGCGCGAGGCCGGAGGCCCAGTCATGGCCGGCGTAGATGTCGAAGTCGCGCAGGTAGGGGAACCGGTTGTCGGCGCGGTCGTAGTTGTTGGCGTCGCGGATGAGCAGGTCGACCATGCCGCCGTAGCGGGTGTCGTCGGCCCAGCCCGGGTCGAACTTGGCGACCGTGGCCGCGGCGGCGACGAAGTAGCCGTAGTGGAAGTGGTGGTCGTTGAGGTCCTCGTCGGAGCCGTACGAGGCGGGGTAGCCGATCAGGGTGCCCCAGTTGCGGTCGTAGTAGAACAGCTGGCCGGTCTCGCCGGAGCCGGCGGTGAGCCAGTTGGTCAGCCGCGCCTTCATGGCCGTCACCGCCGCGTCCCGCACGGCGGTGAGGCCGAGCTGGTCGGCGATCTCGGCGATCCGGGCGGCGCGGCCGAGGCCCTTGCCGGCCCAGTAGGTGTCCCGGCCGCTGATTCCCTCCGGGTTGGCCAGCTCGGCGTTGAGGTAGTTGGTGACCGTGGTCAGGTCCGCACCCGTCGCGTCACCCACCGCCGGCACCTCCGGCAGCACGCCGGTGTAGCGCATCGAGGTGGTGAACGACGGCGTCCCGACGAGCACCCGCATGGCGCCGCGCGCGGAGACGTACGTTCCGGTGATCGGGGTGGCGCCGGTGAGGCTGCGCCACTGGTGCGGGTAGAGCGCCACCACGGTCTTCGTCTCGGTGCCCTCCCGGGGCGTGGTGGTGAACGCGTACGTGGTGCGCACCGTGCCGGTGGACTGGTCGTACGCGTAGCTCATCCGGGTGCCGGTGACGTGCGCGTGGGCGTACCTGCCGTACTCGTCGGCCAGGGCGGCCTTGTCCGCGCCGCCGGGCAGCACGGCGACCGAGAAGTAGCCCTTGCCGGCGAGCGTCGAGCTGATGCCGGCGCCGTTGACGGTCCAGGTCGCGCCGGTCGGCGCGTACGCGACGTAGTCGTGGCCGTTGACGGTGAAGCCGATGGTGGCGCCGGAGTTGCGCCAGACCGTCGGGGTCGCGGTGGCGGTGAGCTGCGCGGCGCCGCCCCCGGTGACGGTGTAGTAGCTGAACGGCAGCCCGTGGCCGATGGTGGCCCGCATGCTCCGGTTGCCGTCGCTCCAGTCGGCGGTGACCGTCCAGTCGGTCCAGTCGGCGGCCTTGACCACCGGCGCGGCGAGGCCGGCCACCCCGACCCGGACGTCCTCGGTGTACGGGTAGTGGAACTCGCCGACCCCGGTGGCGGTGCCGCTGATCGCCGGTGTGGTGGTGTAGGACAGCCCGAGCCCGTTGTTCTCGGCCTTGAACGCCAGCGGGTGGGCCTGGAGGTTCTCGCTGGTGCCGCAGTTGTTGCGCTTCCAGATCAGCGACGACCACCAGTCGTTGGTGGGAATCGCGCCCGCCGGGGCGTCGGCGGTGGCGAAGATCCGCGGGTTGGTGCTGACGGTGCCGCAGCCCTTGGGCAGCACGGCGCCCGGCGGCAGCGTCTCGGTGTAGCTGCCCGCGCCGACGGTGCCGGCGGCGGCGGTGCCGCCACCGCCGACCACGACGCCGAGCAGGCCGGCCGCGAGCACGGACACGGCGGCGAGGGCGACCGCACGACGGGAGCGTCGGCGGGCGGGGGACGGAACCGGTTCCGGCGGCGGTACGGCGCCGGGGGAGAAGTCCCGCAGGGGGAGGGTCATGGAGGTCCCCTTCGTCAGGAGAAGGCGGGGTACGGGTGGTGGTCCGATGGTCGAGAGAGCGCTCTCTTGAGAAGCGAGATTAGGTTCCGGTTACGTGTCCGTCAATGTCTCGTTACCGGAGAGAGCGCTCTCCCGACCCGCCCCAACGCCCGTCCCGCGACCCCTGGCACGGCCCTGACCAGTGCGAGCGGGCGCGACACGACACCGCCCCCCGCCGTACCCGATGGGGTGGCGGAGGGCGGTGCGCGGCTTTTGCGAGTTGCGGCGCTCAGGCGGCGGTCGCGGCGAGCCGGTCCATACCGGACATCGGCGCCGGGGCGGCGCCCGGCTGCTCGCCGCCGGTGCGGCGCGGCCCGGG
>NZ_CADEAU010000191.1 GCF_902825405.1 Micromonospora maritima
GCCGAGCTGCTGGCCGCCCTGGCGGCGCCGCCGCGCCTCGGCGCGCACCTGCGGCTGGTGCACGATGTCGCGTGGCACCTCACCGCGGCGTTCGCCGACCGCTTCCCCGCGGTGCCGTTCGACCGGCAGGCGGTGCTGTTCGGCGCGGCCGTGCACGACCTCGGCAAGGTCGAGCACCCGACCGAGCTGACCGGGCCCGGGGCGGCGCACGAGGAGGCCGGCTACCAGTTGCTGCTGCGCTTCGGCGTGCCCGAGGAGCGGGCCCGCTTCGCGGTCACCCACGCCGCCTGGCACGCGCCCGGGGTGCAGCTGGAGGACCTGCTGGTCAGCCTCGCCGACAAGGTGTGGAAGGGCCGCCGGGTCACCGACCTGGAGCAGCTCGTGGTGGACCGGCTCGCCGGCATCACCGGTCAGGAACGCTGGCAGACGTTCCTGGAGCTCGACGACGTGCTCGCCGAGCTGGCCTCCGACGCGGACCGGCGGCTGGCCTTCCAGGCCGAACACCCGGTGTACGGCTGAGCCGCGTCACCCCGGTCCGGCGCCGCCGATCAGGGCCTCTCCCGATCCGGTCCGGGCGTACAGCAGGAACCGCCCCGCCCGGTGCGTGCCGACCAGGCCGGCGTCGCGCAGCGCGGTGAGATGGTGGGAGACCGTCCCCGCGCTCAACCCTCGCCGTCGGGCCAGCTCGGTGGTCGACGCCGGCACCGCCAGCTCGTGCAGCAGGGCGGCGCGGGTCCGACCGAGCACGCGGGCGAGCGCCGCGCTCGGCGGGGCGGCGCTGCGCTCCCAGAGCGTGCCGACGGCGCCGGCCGGGTACCGCAGCAGCGGTTGGGCCGGGCGCTCGGTCAGGTTGGACCAGACCCGCGCCCCGGCGAAGACCGACGGGACGAGCACCAGGCCACGCCCGCCGAGATCGACCGCACCGGCCCGGGTCAGGTGGTCGACGCGCAGCGTGCCGTCGTCCCACGACACGTGCCTGTCGATCCCGTCGAGGAGGCCGCGCAGCCCGTCGGTGGCCATCCGCCCGGCGGCCACCATGATCTCCCGCTCCAGCAGGGCCCGCATCCGTGGCCAGTACGGGGCGATCGCCACCGCGGCGTAGTCGTCGATCACCGACGCGAGGTGGGCGAGCCCGGCCGTCGGATCGTCGTGGAGGGCGGCGAGCCGGGGCGAGCGGGCCGGCGGCAGCTCGGCCAACCCGGCGCGGACCAGGTCCGGTGGGGTGGCCACGAGGGCGGCCAGTTCCGTCTCCAGCGCCGGCAGCGTGGCCGGCGGCGCCGGGCAGACGAAGCCCGGGATCACCACGGTGGGCACCGGCACCAGGTCGGCGAGCAGGCGCCAGTCGACGCCGGCCAGGCGCGGCGCGACCTGGTCACGCCAGAGCTGGTGGGCGGGGAAGGCCTCGGGCGACCGCAGCGCCCGCACGCTCGCGACGACCTCCCAGAGCGGCGAGATCGCGAAGCGCACCCCGGCAAGGTCCCGCACTCCCACCGCGACCCGCAGCACCGGCGCCTCCCGCATTCGACCAGGCTCGAAATTATCGACCGTCGCCCGGGCTGCCGGACAGGGTCCCGGCATGACCGCGACCGTTTCCGTCCCGTCCACCCGTTGGCCCCGCGCCTTCCGCTACCTCTACGCGGCCGGCCTCACCGAGAGCATCGGCTTCCAGGTGGGCTACCTCGCGGTACCGGTGCTGGCCGTGGCGGTGCTGGCCGCCACGCCCGGTCAGGTCGGCCTGCTGGCGGTGCTCGGCACCGCCGCGTTCCTGCTGATCGGACTGCCCGCGGGGGTGTGGGTCGACCGGACCCCCCGACGTACCGTGCTGGTGGCCGCCGGCCTGACCCGCGCCTTGCTCTACGCCTCGGTCCCGCTCGCCTGGTGGGCGGGCGTCCTGACGCTCGGCCAGCTGTACGCGGTGGTGCTGCTCGTCGGCGTCGCCACCGTCTTCGGCGACGTGGCGGCGCACAGCGTCCTGCCGGAGCTGGTCGGCCGGGAGCGCCTGGTCGCGGCGAACTCGCTGTTGATGACCACCGACGCCACGGTCCAGATCGGCGGCCGAGGGCTCGGCGGCCTGCTGGTGCAGGCGCTCGGCGCGCCCGTCGCGCTGGCCCTGAACGCGCTCACCCATCTGCTCGCCGCGCTGGCCCTGGGCCGGATCGGTCCCGGGACGGCCGCGGTGGGGAGGCGGCCGGCCGGTGGCTTCGGCCGGGAGCTGGGCGAGGGGGTGCGGCACGTGCTGGGCGGGGGCGTCCTGCGTCCGCTCGCCGTCTCCCTGGCCGGCGTCAACCTCACGGTGAACCTGATGACCACCATGCTGCCTGTGGTCTTCCTGCGTGAGCTGCGGCTGGAGGCCGGCGCGCTCGGCCTGTTCCTCGGCGTCGGGGGCGTCGGGGCGCTGCTGGGCGCGCTGACCGCCCGCCCGCTCGCGGCCCGGATCGGCGCCGGCCGCGCACTGTGGCTCCCCGGCCTGCTGGTCGCGCCGGCCGGCGCGCTGGTGGCGCTGATCGACCACGGGCCCTGGCTGTGGTCGGCCGGGTTCGGCTGGCTGGCCCTGGCGTGGCGGACCGGCGTCGGCAACGTGATCGGGGTGAGTCTGCGGCAGCGGGTGACCCCGGACCGGCTGCTCGGCCGGATGAACGCCACGTTCCGGTTCCTGCTGACCGGCGCGGTCGCGGCCGGTGCCGGGCTCGCCGGCCTGCTCGGCCAGTACGCCGGGCCCCGCGTCCCGCTCTGGGTCGGTGCGGCCGGCGCCGCGCTGACCTGGCTGCCGCTCTACCTCTCCCGCGGGCGCCTGCCGCGCGCCACCGATTGACTTTCGATAGCTTGTGAGCGATAGTCGATGCATGTTGACAGCGCAACGCGCGGTGCTGCCTCTTCGCGCCTTCCTCGTCCTCCTGTTCGGGATCCTGGTCCTGTTCCAGACCATGTCGCTGCCCGGGCAGTTCGCGCACCTGGCGCGGGAGGACCCGGACATGGCCTACCTGAGGTGGCCGGCCACCGCGGTGACGGTGTTCTGGGTGCTCTGCGTGCAGGTGGTGATCGTCTGCACCTGGCAGTTGCTCACCCTGGTCAAGAACGACCGGATCTTCACCCCGGCGTCCCTGGCCTGGGTCGACGGGATCGTCTGGGCGATCACCGCCGCCTGGGTGGTGCTGGTGGGCGTCTTCCTCTACGTCGGCTTCCACGCCGACGACCCGGGGCTGCCGCTGCTGCTGTTCCTGCTGACCACCGGCGTCAGCGTGCTGGGGCTGCTGATGGTCGTGATGCGCGCGCTGCTGCGGCAGGCCACGACGCTGCGCACCGACATGGAAGCGGTGATCTGATGCCCATCGTCGTGCGCATCGACGTCGAACTGGCCAGACGCAAGATGAGCGTCGGCGAGTTCGCCGAGCGGGTCGGACTCACCCCGGCCAACGTCGCCGTGCTGAAGAACGGGCGCGCCAAGGCGGTCCGCTTCAGCACGCTGGAGGCCATGTGCCGGGTGCTCGACTGCCAGCCCGGCGACCTGCTCGAATACGTCGCCGACGAGGACGAGTCGTGAGACACCTGCTCGCCGCCGTCGCCGTCCTCGCCGTCGTGCTCGGCGTCACCGGCATCGTGTACGGGGAGGCCGACGACTCCCCCGGCCTGCAACTGCTGTCCGCGTTGCTCGTCATCGGCGCGGTCGCCATCGCCGTACGCCTCCGTCGGCGCGCCCGGTAGGGCCGGCGCCCCCTCGACGCCGGCCCTGCCTCAGCCCTTCACGCAGACGACCTGCTTGAGGTGGGCGACCACCTCGACCAGGTCCTCCTGCTGGGCCATCACCTCGGTGATGTCCTTGTACGCGCCGGGGATCTCGTCGACCACTCCGGCGTCCTTGCGGCACTCCACCCCGGCCGTCTGCGCGGCCAGGTCCTCCGTGCTGTACGTCCGCTTCGCCTGCGCCCGCGACATCCGCCGGCCCGCGCCGTGCGACGCCGAGCAATACGCGTCCGGGTTCCCCCTGCCACGCACGACGTACGACCCGGTGCCCATCGAGCCGGGGATGACGCCCAGGTCCCCCCGGCCGGCCCGGATCGCCCCCTTCCGCGTCACCAGCACGTCCACCCCGTCGTAGCTCTCCTCCGCCACGTAGTTGTGGTGGCAGGAGATCGGCTCGTCGTAGCCGACGTGCGGGAACGCCTCCCGGACCACCTGGCAGAGCAGGGCGAGCATGACCGCCCGGTTGCGGCGGGCGTACTCCTGGGCCCACCACAGGTCCCGGCGGTAGGCGTCCATCTCCGGCGTGCCGGCGAGGAACACCGCGAGGTCCCGGTCGGGCAGGCCGGTGTTGTGCGGCAGCCCGCGCGCCACCGCCATGTGCCGCTCGGCCAGCTCCTTGCCGATGTTGCGGGACCCGGAGTGCAGCATCAGCCAGACCCGGCCGTCGTCCGGGCCGCCCTGCTCCAGGCAGACCTCGATGAAGTGGTTGCCGCCGCCGAGCGTGCCCAGCTGACGCTGCGCCCGGGTCTCGAGCTGGGCCACCTTCCGGTCGAGCGTGCCGAACCGGCGCCAGAAGTCGTCCCAGCCCGCCTGCTCCAGCCCGCGGATCCGGCGCGGGTCCACCGCGTCCTCGCGCATCGCGAAGCCGACCGGGATCGCCGCCTCGATCGCCGACCGCAGCGACGCGAGGTCGTCGGGCAGGTCGACAGCGGTGAGCGAGGTACGCACCGCGGACATGCCGCAGCCGATGTCGACGCCGACCGCGGCCGGCGACACCGCCTGCCGCATCGCGATCACCGAGCCGACCGTCGCGCCCTTGCCGAAGTGCACGTCCGGCATCACCGCGACGCCGTGCACCCACGGCAGCGCGCCGATGTTGCGCAGCTGCCGGGCCGCCTGCGCCTCGATCGTGTACGGGTCGGTCCAGACCCGGACCGGCGCCCGGGTGCCGGCCAGCGGGGTGAAGCCCATCGTCGTCTCCTTGCTCGCGTCCGTCTGACGTAGGCCGTGCGGGACTCGAACCCGTAACCTCCCGGCTGAGAACCGGGTGAGCTGCCAGTTGCTCCAACGGCCCCGGAACGGCCGACGCCGTCTCGAGGATGCCCCGGACACGGAAGAACCGCCCGGCTCCGGTCTGGGGCGGGCGGTTCGCGCGGATCGTCGCGCCGGCGCTAGACGCGCCACCACCCCGGTTGCCACTGCCGACGGCCACAGCCGGTGCCCGGTTCGGACAGCAGGGCACCGCCGCGCGGCGCGGGCCGCTCGGCTCGGGTGCGGTTCTGCTGCGACACGGTGGACTCCCCCGGTGGATCAGGTCGACGTTGCCCGCCCACGGTACGGGCGCGGCGCGCGGGGCGGCAACACGATATCCGCGACGGCCAGCCGGAGCAGCTTGTGGCGGCTGCCGTCACGCGCGGCGAACGACCATGCCCGGCTCCACGTCGGACGGCGCGACGTCGGGCAGCACGAGAGCCACGACGCCGGCAGGCGCGTGCACCTCGACGAAGGCACGGGTGGTGGCCGCGACGGCGCCGTCACGCAGGACGTCGACCAGGTCGCCGGAGCGCAGCCCGACCGGATCGGCGGCCCCGGCCACGACCACCGGACGGCCGGGGAGGCGGAAGACCCGGCGGACCACCATCCGGAAGCACGGTTCCGGCACCGGCCGAGGGCGGTCTCGCCTCAGCCGGCGTGCGCCACCGGGTGGCGCTTCATCTCCTCCATGAAGGGGTAGCGGGCGGTCAGCTCGGCGAGCGTGGTGCCGGCCCGCCAGGCGGCGGCCACCTGCGCGACCTGGAGCAGGTCGGTGGCGTCGCCGCGAGCCTGGACCTCGCCGTCCACCCGCAGGTCGATCATGAAGTAGCGGGCCTGGGCGCCGAGGCTGACGCAGACGACGCCCCGGTCGGAGGTCGCCTCGGCGCAGGTGAACCGGCTGCGCCCCTGCTCGGGGGCGGTGACCCGACCGACGTCGAGCTGGTGTGCGGTCGCGGTCTGCGCGAGCGCGGGAGCCAGACCGCCGGGCTCGACCAGGTCCGGGTAGAGGCGCACACCCAGTGCCGCCGAGACGTCGCTCATGACTGACTCCCACTTCCTCGTGACAGAGACCAGCAGCGCGTGCAGGTTACGGTCATGTTTCCGGCACGCATGGCCATCCTGTCCCGACCGACCGCCCAGGGCAATAGGAACGGTCGATCCGACCTCCGTCGGGACCTTCCGGTCCCCCGCCGGGGGTACGCTGCCGGCTCATGGCCCGGATCAGGTGTGACTTCTTCTCCTCGGCCCTCGGCATGGGCACCTCGATGACCGTCCTGCTGCCCGACCCCGGCGCGGCCGGGATCGGCATGCCGGGCGCCGCCGTCGACGGCGACCCGCCGGTGCTCTACCTGCTGCACGGCCTGACCGACGACGACACGGTCTGGACCCGGCGCACCTCGGTCGAGCGCTACGTCGCCCCGCTCGGCCTGGCCGTGGTGATGCCGCAGGTGCAGCGGAGCTTCTACTGCGACGAGGCGCACGGCAACCGGTACTGGACGTTCCTCAGCGAGGAGCTGCCCGAGGTGTGCCGGTCGTTCTTCCGCCTCTCCGACCGGCGGGAGGACACGTTCGTGGCGGGCCTGTCGATGGGCGGCTACGGCGCGGTGAAGTGGGCACTGCGGCACCCGGACCGGTTCGCCGCGGCGGCCAGCCTCTCCGGCGCGCTCGACGTGGTGCACCGGCGGGACCACCCGGTCCGGCCGGTCGACCCGGCGGTGTGGCACACGGTGTGGGGCGACCGGCCGGCGCCGGCGCACGACGACACGGTGGGACTGCTGGAACGTGCCGGCGCCGACCTGCCGGCGCTCTACGTCGCCTGCGGCACCGAGGACTTCCTGCACGGGGACAACGTCCGGTTCGTCGACGCCGCCCGGCGGCGCGGGCTGCCGCTCACCGTCGACTTCGGTCCGGGCGACCACGAGTGGGGTTACTGGGACGCCCGGATCCAGGACGTGCTGGCCTGGCTGCCGCTGCGCCGGCCCTGAGCCGCGTGCCCGTGCCCCCGGCGGCCGGCCGGGGACACGGACGCGGCAATCTCACCGGCCGGCGCGGCGCGGGCGGCCCGGTCGCACCGGGTACGCGACCACCGCCGCCACCGCCATGGCGGCCAGTCCGAGCAGGTTCCACCTGGTTCGCGCGGTCATCGGAGCCTCCCTCAGCGTCGGGTCAGGACGACCTTGAGCGCGCCGGTCTCGGCCGGGCGGGCGAACACGTCGTACGCCTCGACGATCTGGTCGAGCGCGTACCTGTGGGTCACCATGTGCGCGGTGTCGAGCTGGCCGGCGACAAGCATGTCCAGCAGCTTCGGCGTGGTGCGGGTGTCGACCAGGCCGGTGGTGATGGTGACGTCGCGGATCCACAGCCGTTCCAGGTGCAGCGTGGCCGGTGCGCCGTGCACGCCGATGTTGGCCACCCGGCCGCCGGCGCGCACCAGCGTGGTGCACAGCTCGAAGCTGGCCGGCACGCCGACCGCCTCGATGGCCACGTCCGCGCCGAGCCCGTCGGTGACCGAGCGGACCGCGTCGAGCGGGTCGTCGTCGACGAGCACGGTCACGTCGGCGCCGAACCGCTTGGCCGCGTCGAGCCGGCTCTGCGCCTTGTCCACGGCGACGACGTGGGTGGGCGAGAAGAGCCGGGCGGTCTGGATCGCGGCCAGGCCGATCGGGCCGGCGCCGACCACCACCACGGTGTCGCCGGGGCGGACCCCGCCGTTGAGCACGCCGACCTCGTAGGAGGTGGGCAGGATGTCGGCCAGCAGCACGGCGGCCTCGTCGGAGACCGTCTCCGGCAGCCGGTAGGTGGACAGGTCGGCGAACGGGACGCGGGCGTACTCGGCCTGCACGCCGTCGACGGTGTGCCCGAGGATCCATCCGCCGCCGCCGAGGCACTGCCCGTAGACGCCCTCGCGGCAGTAGCGGCACACGCCGCACGCGGAGATGCAGGAGGCGAGGACCCGGTCGCCCTCGGTGAGGTTGGCGACGCCGTCGCCGACCGCCACGACCGTGCCGACCGCCTCGTGGCCGAGCACCCGGCCCGGCCGGACCTCGGGCACGTCACCGCCGAGGATGTGCAGGTCGGTCCCGCAGATGGTGACCGCGTCGACCCGGACGATCGCGTCGCGGGGCCCGGCGACGGTGGGGTCCGGGATCTCGGACCAGGACTTCTCGCCCGGCCCGCCGTACACGAGTGCCTTCATGGCTCCTCCTCACGCCGTTGTCACCTCCCACGCTTCTCGGGGCGGGACGACGGTGGCAGGGCCGGAGGGCCCGGCGGGCGGGACCGAGGTCCCGGCCGGTCAGGCGCCGACGCTGCCGTCGACGGCCTCGCGGATCAGGTCGGCGTGCCCGTTGTGCCGCGCGTACTCGTGCATCATGTGCAGCATCACCAGGCGCAGTGAGACGTCCTCGCCCCAGCGGGCCTGGTGGCCGGTCACGTCCAGCGACCCGGCCTCCCGCTCGATGCGGCGGGCGTGCTCGACCTCGCGTCGCCACACCTCGAACGCCTCCGCGCCGTCGGCGTCCCGGACGTCGTACGCCGCCTGGAAGTCGCCGGTCGCGGACCAGATCAGCGGCACGTCCTCGGCGGCGATGACGCGGCGGAACCAGGTGCGCTCCACCTCGGCCATGTGGCGCAGCAGCCCGAGCAGGGAGAGGGTAGACGGTGGCGACGCCGCCCGGCGCAGCTGCTCGTCGGTCAGCCCCTCGCACTTGAGGGCCAGGGTGGCGCGGTGGAAGTCGAGGAACGCGCGCAGCGTCTCCCGCTCCCCGGCCCGCAGCGGCGGGCCGATCCGTTCGGTCGGCACGGTGGGTCCTCTCCGGGCGGGCCGGCGGCCCGCCGATGGTGGACGGTGGTGATCACCGGCAGCCTAGCCGCTGTGGATCATGACGTGCCGTCGATTCACCGCAGCGACGAGCGGGCCACCGGGAAGTCGAACCAGGTGTCCGGGTACGGCTCGTCGACGTAGCGGTAGTGCCACCACTCGCGCGGGTAGTTCTCGAAGCCCTGCGCGCCCATCAGCTCCCGGAGCAGCTCCCGGTTGGCCCGGGCGGCGCCGGTGACGCGGGCGTCGGCGGTGTGCGCGCGCGGGTCGAAGCAGTCGAACCCGGTGCCCATGTCGACCGAGTCGTCGGCGAAGCGGCGGCCGGCGGGCGCGGTGCAGGGCACCAGGGGCTCGCCGGGGGCGTGCCGGGCCGGCGCGGGACCGGACACCGGGACCAGGGTCAGGTCGAGCGTGCTGGCCCGGCTGTGCGCGGTGGGCGCGCCGATGTACCCGTCGGCGAAGAGCCGGTCCTTGGGCACGTCCGGATAGAACTCCGCCTTCATCTCCTGCTCGTCGGGGCGCTTGGCCCAGGCCACGAACTCGTCCACCGCCCGCTGCGGCCGGTAGCAGTCGTAGACCTTCAGGCTGTGCCCGCTGGCCAGCGCGGCCGTCTGCACCCGGTGCAGCGCCTCGGCCGCCCGGCGGGTGAGCAGGCAGAGCGGTTCGGGGTAGCCGTCGATCGGCCGGCCGACGAAGTTGTGCGGACCCGCGTACCGGATGTCGGTGCGGACCGTCGCGTCGACCGCGGCCAGGTCGACCACGTCGGCCGGGGCACGCGGGCCGGTCGGGGTGGGCGACGGCGGGGCCGGCGGCGGGGCCGGCC
>NZ_CADEAU010000192.1 GCF_902825405.1 Micromonospora maritima
CCGCTCGCGTCGGCGGCAGGCGACCCGCTGGCCGGCCACGCGGTCGGCAACCTGCTGCTGCACGGGCTGACCGAGCTGCTCGGCGACCCGGTGGCCGCGCTCGACCACGCCGGCGCGATGCTCGGCGCGGTCGGCCGGGTGCTGCCGATGTCCCGCCAGCCGGTCGGCATCGAGGCCCGGGTACGCGGTGCCGACCCGGCCCGCCCGGACGAGGTGCGTACCGTGCGGGGCCAGCACCAGGTGGCGGTCACCTCGGGCACGGTGGAGTCGCTGCGGCTGACCCCGGCCGCGCCGGCGGCGTGTGCCGAGGCGGTGAGCGCGGTCCGCGCCGCGGACTGGCTGATCTTCGGGCCGGGCAGCTGGTACACGAGCGTGCTGCCGCACCTGCTGGTGCCCGGGCTGGCCGACGCGATCGTGTCCAGCCCGGCGCGACGGATGGTGACGCTGAACCTGGTGGCCGAGAAGGAGACCTCCGGGCTCTCCCTGCCTGACCATCTGGACACCCTGCGGCGCTATCTGCCCGAGTTGAAGGTGGACATGGTGCTGGCCGACTCCACGGCGGTGGGTGACCCCGTGGCGGTCGAACGTGCGGCAGAATCGCTGGGTGCCCGGCTGGTCCTCGCCCCCGTCGCCGTCACCGACGGCACGCCCCGTCATGATCCGGCCGCACTCGGCGCCGCACTGGTGCCTGTCCTGGGCGCCGATCGTTAGACACGTACGTAATCACCGGCGACACGCCGGAACCGGTCCTGAGGGGGCGCTGGAATGGCGATGACGGCTGCGGTCAAGGACGAGCTGAGTCGGGTCGACGTGCCCAAGCCCTGCTGCCGCCGGGCGGAGATGGCCGCCCTGCTGCGCTTCGCCGGCGGCCTGCACATCGTGTCGGGTCGCGTCGTGGTCGAGGCGGAGCTGGACACCGGCGCGGTGGCGCGTCGGCTGCGGCGGGAGATCGCCGAGGTCTACGGCTACTCGAGCGAGATCCACGTGCTCGCCTCCGGCGGCCTGCGCAAGGGCAGCCACTTCATCGTGCGGGTGGTCAAGGACGGCGAGGCGCTCGCCCGGCAGACCGGCCTGCTGGACGTGCGCGGCCGCCCGGTGCGCGGCCTGCCGCCGCACGTGGTGGCGGCGAACGTCTGTTGTGCGGTGTCGGCCTGGCGCGGGGCGTTCATGGCGCACGGCTCGCTGACCGAGCCGGGCCGCTCCAGCGCGCTGGAGATCACCTGCCCGGGGCCGGAGTCGGCGCTGGCGCTCGTCGGCGCCGCCCGCCGGATCGGCATAACCGCCAAGAACCGCGAGGTCCGTGGCGTGGACCGGGTCGTGGTCAAGGACGGTGACGCGATCGCCGCGCTGCTCACCCGCATCGGCGCGCACTCCAGCGTGCTGGCCTGGGAGGAGCGTCGGGTACGCCGCGAGGTGCGGGCCACCGCCAACCGGCTGGCCAACTTCGACGACGCGAACCTGCGCCGCTCGGCCCGTGCCGCGGTGGCCGCCGCCGCTCGGGTCACCCGGGCGCTGGAGATCCTCGCCGACGACGCCCCCAACCACCTGACCTCGGCCGGCCGGCTGCGGCTGGAGCACCGCCAGGCCTCCCTGGAGGAGCTGGGTGCGCTCGCCGAGCCGCCGCTGACCAAGGACGCCATCGCCGGCCGGATCCGCCGGCTGCTCGCGTTGGCCGACAAGCGGGCCCGCGACCTGGGCATCCCGGATACCGAAGCGGCCGTCACGCCCGACATGCTCGTGGTCTGATAGGACCGGTGAGGCGTCGAGCTGCGAGGGGGATCACCACCCGGCGCAGCACGGCGGCGCGCGCTCGGATAAGGTCGCTGCGTACGGCAAGGGGGCCGGCAAAGGCATCCCTCGCCGTGCTCACCGCCTCGGGCGGTCTGGTCTCCTGGGACCGCGGCGGGGTGGCCGAGATGAACCGTCAACGGCCGGCTCCACCGGTCGGCGAACAATCTCCGCCGGCCGGGCTCACACGCCGGCGGACCAGAACGCGAGGAGATGGGACCTGTGACCATCCGGGTTGGCATCAACGGCTTCGGCCGGATCGGCCGCAACTTCTTCCGGGCAGTGCTGGCGTCCGGCGCTGACATCGAGGTCGTGGCGGTCAACGACCTGACCGACAACGCCACGCTCGCTCACCTGCTCAAGTACGACAGCATCCTGGGCCGCCTCCCGCACGAGGTGAAGGCCACCGCCGACGAGATCACCGTGGGCGGCAAGACCATCAAGGCGTTCGCCGAGAAGGACCCGGCGAAGCTGCCGTGGGGCGAGGTCGGCGCCGACGTGGTCATCGAGTCCACCGGTTTCTTCACCGACGGCGGCAAGGCCAAGGCGCACGTCGACGGCGGGGCCAAGAAGGTCATCATCTCCGCTCCGGCGAAGAACGAGGACGTCACCGTGGTCATGGGCGTCAACCAGGACCAGTACGACCCGGCCAAGCACACGATCATCTCGAACGCGTCCTGCACCACCAACTGCCTGGCCCCGATGGCCAAGGTCCTCCAGGACACGTTCGGCATCACCAAGGGTCTGATGACCACCATCCACGCGTACACGCAGGACCAGAACCTGCAGGACGCGCCGCACAAGGACCTGCGCCGGGCGCGGGCCGCCGCGCTCAACATCGTGCCCACCTCGACCGGCGCCGCGAAGGCGATCGGCCTGGTGCTGCCGGAGCTCAAGGGCAAGCTGGACGGCTACGCGCTGCGGGTGCCGATCCCGACCGGCTCGGCCACCGACCTGACCGTCGAGGTCGGCCGGGAGACCACCGTGGACGAGGTCAACGCCGCGATCAAGGCCGCCGCGGAGGGCCCGCTCAAGGGCATCCTGGTCTACAACGAGGACCCGATCGTGTCCGCCGACATCGTCACCGACCCGGCGTCGTGCATCTTCGACGCGCCGCTGACCAAGGTGATCGGCAACCAGGTCAAGGTCGTCGGCTGGTACGACAACGAGTGGGGTTACTCCAACCGCCTCGTCGACCTGGTCAAGCTGGTGGGTTCGTCGCTGTGACGATCCGTAACCTCGACGACCTGCTCGGCGAGGGGGTGTCGGGTCGGCGCGTGCTGGTGCGCGCCGACCTGAACGTCCCGCTCGACAAGCAGACCGGTGAGATCACCGACGACGGCCGGATCCGGGCCGTCCTGCCGACGCTGAGCGCGCTGGTGCAGGCCGGCGCGAAGGTGGTCGTCTGCTCGCACCTGGGCCGCCCGAAGGGCGCGCCGGACCCGCAGTTCAGCCTCCGCCCGGTCGCCGGGCGGCTCGGTGAGCTGCTCGGCGCCCCGGTGCACTTCGCCGAGGACACCGTCGGTGACTCGGCGCGGTCCACCGTGGCCGGCCTGGCCGACGGTCAGGTCGCGCTGCTGGAGAACCTGCGTTTCAACTCCGGTGAGACCAGCAAGGACGACGCCGAGCGGGGCGCGTTCGCCGATCAGCTCGCGGCGCTCGGCGACGTCTACGTGGACGACGCGTTCGGTGCCGTGCACCGCAAGCACGCCAGCGTGCACGACGTGCCGGCCCGGCTGCCGCACGTCGCCGGCCGCCTGGTCCTGCGCGAGGTGGAGGTGCTCAGCCGGCTCACCGGCGACCCGGAGCGCCCGTACGTGGTGGTCCTGGGTGGCTCGAAGGTCTCCGACAAGCTGGCCGTGATCGAGGCGCTGCTGCCCACTGTCGACCGGCTGCTCATCGGTGGCGGGATGTGCTTCACCTTCCTCAAGGCCCAGGGCCACGAGGTGGGCACCTCGCTGCTGGAGGCGGAGATGGTCGACACCTGCCGCAACCTGATGGAGCGCGCCCCGGGCAAGATCATGCTCCCGGTCGACGTGGTGGCCGCGGACGCGTTCGCCCCGGACGCCGCGCACGACACCGTGCCGGCCGACGGCATCCCCAGCCACCGGCTGGGCCTGGACATCGGCCCGGAGACGGTCGCCGGTTTCGCCGCCGCGCTGTCGCAGGCGAAGACCATCTTCTGGAACGGGCCGATGGGCGTGTTCGAGATGGCGGCGTTCGCGAACGGCACCCGCGGGGTGGCCGAGGCGATCACCAAGGCCGACGCGTTCAGCGTGGTCGGCGGCGGCGACTCGGCGGCGGCGGTGCGGGCGCTGGGCCTGGACGAGTCCTCGTTCGGGCACATCTCCACCGGCGGTGGCGCCTCCCTGGAATACCTGGAGGGCAAGACCCTCCCCGGCATCGCGGCCCTGGAGAACTGAATGGCGAGCACCACCCGCCGGCCGCTGATGGCCGGCAACTGGAAGATGAACCTGAACCACCTCGAGGCCAACCTGCTGGTGCAGAAGCTGGCCGCGAGCCTGAACGAGAAGCAGCTCACCGACGTCGAGTGCGTCGTGCTGCCGCCCTTCACCGACCTGCGGACCGTGCAGACCGCGGTGGACGGCGACAAGCTGCTGATCGGCTACGGCGCACAGGACCTGTCGCCGTTCTCCTCGGGCGCCTACACCGGTGACATCGCCGGGCCGATGCTGGCCAAGCTGGGCTGCGGCTACGTGGTGGTCGGCCACTCCGAGCGGCGGCAGTACCACTACGAGGACGACGCGCTTGTCAACGCGAAGGTGGCGGCGGCGCTGGCGAACGGGCTCACCCCGATCCTGTGCATCGGCGAGGGCCTGGAGGTGCGCGAGCAGCTCCGCCAGGTGCCGCACTGCTGCGACCAGCTCGACGGCGCGCTGAAGGGGCTCACCGCCGAGCAGGTCACCAAGGTCGTCGTGGCCTACGAGCCGGTCTGGGCGATCGGCACCGGCAAGACGGCGACCCCGGAGGACGCCCAGGAGGTGTGCGGCGAGGTGCGCAAGCGCCTCGTCGAGACCTACGACGAGGCGACCGCCCAGCAGGTCCGGATCCTCTACGGCGGGTCGGTCAAGGCGTCGAACGTCGCCGCGATCATGGCGCAGCCGGACGTGGACGGGGCCCTGGTCGGGGGTGCGAGCCTGGACGCCGAGGAGTTCGCGCAGATCTGCCGGTTCCCGGAGCACACCGCCCGCTGATCGCTCGCTATCCTTGACGCTGCCCGTCCACCGGTCGGTGCCGCCGTGCCCGACAGGTCCGGGCAGTGATCGTAACGAGAGGACTGACCCCCGCCATGCCGATCTGGTTCGCCTACACGATGATCACGTTGCTGGTCATCACGAGCGTCCTGCTCACCCTGCTGATCCTCCTGCACCGCGGCAAGGGCGGCGGTCTGTCGAGCATGTTCGGCGGCGGCGTCAGCTCCAGCCTGGCCGGTTCGTCCGTGGCCGAGAAGAACCTCGACCGCTACACCGTCCTGGTGGGGATCGTCTGGTTCGCGTGCATCGTCGGGATCGGGCTCTGGCTCCGGCTCCAGATGGCCAGCGGCACCTGAGCGAGCGCCGAAGAAGCGTACAATCTGCGCGCGGTCCGTCACGGACCGCGCGCAGTTTTGTTTCTCCGCCCGTCGCCCGGCGCCGACCCCCTCCGACGCCGGTCCCCTCCGACGACAGGGAGCGAGCAACCGTGCCCAGCAACAACGTCATCCGCGGCACCCGGATCGGGTCCGCCCCCGAGCGTTTCGACCAGCGCACCGAGCCGGCGCCGCGCCGGCCGGTCGTCTACTGGTGCCGCCACGGGCACCGGGTCGAGTTCCTGATCGCCGCCGAGGCGGAGACGCCGGCCACGTGGGACTGCCCCCGCTGCGGGGAGCCGGCCGGCCCCGACCCGGGCAACCCGCCGGGCCGCACGCGCGCCGAGCCCTACAAGACCCACCTGGCGTACGTGCAGGAGCGGCGCACGCCCGAGGAGGGTGAGGCGCTGCTCGCCGAGGCTCTCGACGCGCTGCGCCGCCGTCGCGGTCGCGCCTGAGCCCAGGTGTTAAGAAGGGGCCCCTTCTCTACCGGAGGCGTTAAGAAGGGGCCCTTCCTTACCGCTCAGCGGAGGCTGCGCGCCCGGGGCGGCACGTCGGCCGCCGCGGCCCGGTCCAGCAGCCAGAGGGTACGGGCGACGCCCTGCACCCCCGCCGCCGGCAGTTGCCGGGATCCGGCCCCGGCCAGCGCCATGCCCACCGCCCGCGCCTTGTCCGCCCCGGCGGCGACCAGCCACACCTCCTCGGCCGTGTTGATCGCCGGCAGCGTCAGCGTGGTCCGCACCGGCGGCGGCTTCGGGCTGCCCCGCACCGCGCTGACCGGGCGGTTGTCGTGGTGCACCGGGTGCTCCGGGAACACCGACGCCACGTGCCCGTCCTCGCCGACGCCGAGCATCAGCACGTCGAAGTGGGGCAGGGCGGCGTGCCCCGGGCGGGCGGCGGCGGCCAGCTCCCGCGCGTACCCGGCGGCGGCCGCCTCCGGGTCGTCACCGGCCGGCCCGTCCGACGCCGGCATCGGGTGCACCCGGGCGGGGTCCAGCGGCACCGCGTCCAGCAGCGCCGCCCGGGCCTGGGTCTCGTTGCGCTCCGGATCGCCGGCCGGCAGGAACCGCTCGTCGCCCCACCAGACGTCGACCCGGGACCAGTCGACGGCGTCCCGGGCGGGCAGCTGTCCGACCGCCCGGTAGACCGCCGCGGCGATCCGCCCGCCGGTCAGCACCACCGACGCCTGGCCCCGCTCGGCCTGCGCGTCGAGCAGCTTGACCACCAACCGGGCCGCCACCGCCTGCGCCAGCAGGTCGGGGTCGGCGTGTACGGCGACACTCGCCTCAGTCATCCGTGTGCTCTCTGTCCGACCGCCCCGCGGCGGTCACCTGTGCTGTCCGACCGCCCGGTCCGGGCGGTCACTCGTTCGCGGTCGCGCCCGCGTGCGCGGTCACGCCGGCCTCGGCCCGCTGGGCGGTGGCCGGGTCCTTCCACACGTGCACCCGCTGGGCCGGGCGCTGGTCCAGCCCGGTCAGGCCGGCCGCCGCGCCGAGCGCCTCGGCGTACACCTGGTCGGCGTCGAGCCGGCGCAGCTCCTCGGCCAGCTCGTCGCCGAGCGGGCGACGGACCAGCGGCAGTGTCCGGTCCTCCTGCCCGGTACGGCGGAAGACGGCGATGCTGTCGTCCCGGGTCAGCGTCAGCTCGTCGCCGTTGGCGCAGCGCAGCTGCACCTCACGCATCCTCGGGAACTCGTCGGTGTGCTCCCAGGCCGGGTCGATGCCGAGGCGGGCGTTCAGCCAGCCGCGCATCAGCGCCGCCGTCGGGTCGGTCCGCGGCGCCACCACCGTCGCCTCGGTGACCCGGGCCTGGGTGGTGTCGAACGCGCCCGCGACGAGCGTGCGCCACGGGGTGATCCGGGTCCAGGCCAGGTCGGTGTCGCCCGGTGCGTAGTCGTGGGCCCGCTGCCTCAGCGCGGCGATCGGGTCGGCGGCCTGCGCCGAGTCGGTGATCCGCCGGTCGGCGACCACGCCGAGGAAGTCGGTGGCGATCTCCTCCGGCGGCTCACCGTGCCACCACGTCACCACCGGCACGTCCGGCACGAGCAGCGGCATCACCACGGACTCGGCGTGCAGCGCGAGCCGGCCGTACATCCGGGTCACCACCGCCTCGCACGGTCCGAGCCGGCCCCCGACGACGATCTCCGCGTCCAGCCGGTTGCGGTCCCGCTCGACGTCGGAGCGGACCACCACGAGCAACCGGCAGGGGTGCGCGGCGGCGGCGATGGTGGCCGCCGCCTCGGCCTCCCGGACCCGCTTCTCGTCCACCACGACGATCAGCGTGAGCGCCATGCCGCTGGCCACCCCGCCCGCGCTGCGCCGCTCCGCGGCCAGCGCCTTGACCACCTCGTTGCCGGTGGTGTCCCACAACCCGATCATGCTCTTCTCCAAGCCCGGCCCTCGGCGGCCAGCATCTCGTCGGCGGCCCGGGGGCCCCACTCACCGGCCCGGTACGGCTCCGGCGTCGTGCCCTCCCAGGCGTGCTCCAGCGGGTCGACCACCTGCCAGCTCTGCTCGACCTCGGCGGCGTCCGGGAACAGCGTCCGGTCGCCGATCAGCACGTCCAGCACCAGCCGCTCGTACGCCTCCGGGCTGGACTCGGTGAACGCCTCGCCGTACTGGAAGTCCATCGCGATGTCGCGGACCTCCATCGTGGTGCCCGGCACCTTGGAGCCGAACTTCAGCACCACGCCCTCGTCCGGCTGCACCCGGATGACGAGCTGGTTGGGGCCGAGGGACTCCATGTCGGCGGCGTCGAACGGCAGGTGCGGCGCCTTCTTGAACATGATGGCCACCTCGGTGACCCGGCGGGGGAGCCGCTTGCCGGCCCGGATGTAGAACGGCACCCCGGCCCAGCGGCGGTTCTGGATGCCCAGCTTCACCGCCACGTACGTCTCGGTGGTGGAGCCCTCCGGGACGCCCTCCTCCTCCAGGTACCCCTTGGCGCGCTCGCCGCCCACCCAGCCGGGCAGGTACTGGCCGCGCACGGTGTCCCGGGAGACGTCCCGGGGAACCGTGATGGCCTTGAGCACCTTGAGCTTCTCGGCCCGGATCTCGTCGGCGTCGAAGCTCGTCGGCTCCTCCATCGCGACCAGCGCGAGCAGTTGGAGGAGATGGTTCTGGAGCACGTCGCGGGCGGTGCCGACGGAGTCGTAGAACGCGGCCCGGGTGCCGATGCCGACGTCCTCGGCCATGGTGATCTGCACCGAGTCGACGTACTTGGAGTTCCACAGCGGCTCGAACAGGTTGTTGGCGAACCGCAGCGCCAGGATGTTCTGGACCGTCTCCTTGCCCAGGTAGTGGTCGATCCGGAACACGTCCTGGCTGGTGAAGACGTCGTCGACCAGGTCGTTGAGCGCCTTGGCCGAGGGCAGGTCGTTGCCGAACGGCTTCTCCACCACCACCCGGCGCCAGCCGCCGGACTTCGCGTTGTCCGCCATGCCGGTGCGGGCGAGCTGCTTGAGCACCACCGGGAAGGCCGCCGGGGGGATGGAGAAGTAGAAGGCGGCGTTGCCGGCGATGCCGTGCGAGTCGCGCAGTTCGTCGAGCGTGGCGGCGAGCTGGTCGAAGGCGGCGTCGTCGTCGAACGACCCGCCGACGAACTTGATGTTGCCGGCCAGGCGGGCCCACACCTCCTCCCGCCACGGGGTGCGGGCGTGCTTCTTGGCCGCGTCGTGGGCGACCGACTCGAAGTCCCCGTCGCCCCAGTCCCGGCGGGCGAAGCCCAGGACCACGAAACCGGGCGGCAGCAGCCCCCGGTTGGCCAGGTCGTAGACCGCCGGCAGCAGCTTCTTCCGGGCCAGGTCCCCGGTGACCCCGAAGATCACCAGGGCGCACGGCTCGGGGATCCGCGGCAGCCGCCGGTCCTGGGGGTCGCGCAGCGGGTTCACCGGGCCACCTCCTCCTGCATCTCGGTCGGTCGATTCCAGGTCATTGATCGTCACGTGCGTGTCCGTCCGGCCGTATCCAGCAGTTGGGCGACGCCCGCCGCCCGCTCGGTCAGGTGCAGTCGCAGCACCGGTCGCTCCCGGCCGGCCAGGGCCCGCCGGTCGCCGGCGGCCCGGGCCGCCTGGAGTTCCGCGAAGGTGTACGGGCGACCGGGCACCGGCAGATCATCGGTGACCGCACCGGTGATCAGCAGGTGCCGGCCGCGCGCGTCGGTGGAGCCCGGGCGACGGGCCCCCCACCCGAGGGTGACGGGGCGCCCGGTGACGCGGGCCAGCAGCGGACGCAGCCCGGCGACCGCCGCG
>NZ_CADEAU010000193.1 GCF_902825405.1 Micromonospora maritima
GACGGTGGCCGGGGCCTCCGGGGCGGTCGCCGGCTCGGCGGGTTCCGCCGGCCGGTCGGCGCCGGTCGCCTCGGCCAGGCGCGCGTTCTCCCGGCGGAACGTCTCGTAGATCTGGGTGAGCGACTGCTTCTGGGCCATGGTCAGCTCGGGATCGACGGCGATCGCCGCGAGCACGCCCTGACCCTCCTTGTCGTCCAGCAGCCCGGCCCGCAGGTACATGGCCGGGGTGGAGACGCGCAGCGCGCTGGCGAGCTGCTGGAGCACCTCGGCGCTCGGCTTGCGCAGCCCGCGCTCGATCTGGCTCAGGTAGGGATTGCTGACGCCTGCCTGCTCGGCGAGCTGACGCAGCGAGATCTTCGCGTTGCGCCGGAGGTCGCGAATGAACCCGCCGACATCGGGAAGGTCCTTGCTGGTGGCCATGACTCCACGCTAACCCGGGCTGCTAGCTGCTGCAAGCAAAACGCTAGCCAGAGTTAGCGAGGTCACGCGAAGGCTGTTGCCATCCCGATGTCCGGTCCGTACCGTTCCCCCGTGACCAAGATCGAAGTCAACGGCGCCGAGCTCGCGTACGACGAGGCCGGCAGCGGCAGCGTCGTCGTGCTGGTGCACGCCGGCATCGCGGACCGGCGGATGTGGCGCGCGCAGGTGCCGGCCCTGGCCGCCCGGCACCGGGTGGTCGCCGTGGACCTGCGCGGTTACGGCGACTCGACGCTGCCGCCCACCCCGTTCGCCCACCACGACGACCTGATCGGCCTGCTGGACGCGCTGGGCGTCGAGCGGGCCGCGCTCGTCGGCTGCTCGTTCGGCGGCCGGGTCGCGGTGGACACCGCGCTGGCCCACCCGGACCGGGTGAGCGCGGTGGCCCTCCTCGGCGCCCCGGTCTCCGGCAACGAGTGGTCCGAGGAGACCGAGCAGCTCTGGGAGGACCTGGTCGGCGACGTGGACCCGGAGGACTTCGCCGCCACCGCCGCGGGCGAGGTGCGGTTCTGGGTGGTCGGCCCGACCCGCGAGCCGGCCGACGTCGACCCGGAGCTGATCCGGTTCGCCGAGGAGATGGACCGTCGGGCGCTCGCCGCCGAGCAGGCGCTCAGCGCGGTCGAGGTGGAGGAACTGGACCCGCCGGCCATCGACCGGCTGGGCGAGCTGCGCATGCCCGTGCTGACCGCGGCCGGCGCCGACGACCTCGCCGACATCCGCCGGCTGGCCGACCGCATCGCCGACGAGGCCCCCCACGGCACGCGGCTCCCCGACGTCCCCGACGCCGGCCATCTGCTCCCCCTGGAGCGCCCCGCCCCGGTCAACGAGGCCCTGCTGTCCTTCCTCCCCTGACGCCGGCCGGGCTCACCAGAGGGGGCGGACGGCGCCGACCGGGAGGCCGCCGCCGAGCAGGGGGATCTCGGTGTACTCGGCCAGGATCGGCGCGTCGACGGCCAGGCGGCGCAGCGCCGAGGTCAGGACCGGCATGCGGGGCCGGGACGCGCCGTCGTCGATCTTCAGGGCGACCGCGCCGACGCCCGGCACCGCCGCCGCGATGACACCCTCCGCGCCGACCTTGGCCAGCAACCCGGGTACGCCGCGCATCAGCCGGGTGTCGTCCGCCTGGGTGCCGCCGACCAGCTCCGGGTACGCCCGCATCGCGTCCGCCACGGTCCGCTCCACCGTGCCCGGCTCGGCGCTCACCAGCCGCAGGAAGGCCCGCGCCAGCCCGGTCAGCGAGACGGCGAGCACCGGCGCGCCGCAGCCGTCCACCCCGACCGCCGCCGCCCGCTCCCCGGTGAACTCCTCGACGGTCGCGGTCAGACGCTGCTGCAGGGGGTGCTCCGGCCGCCAGTAGCCGTCCAGCGGCCAATCGGCGGCCAGGCAGGTGAGCAGCATGCCGCTGTGCTTGCCGGAGCAGTTCATCGACACCCGCGCCGGGCCGCCGCCGGCGCGCAGCACCGCCTCCCGGGCGGCCTCACCGACAGGCAGTTCCGGCGGGCAGTGCAGCGCCTCCTCGGTCAGGTCGGCGCGGCGCAGCAGGGCGGCGACCCGTTCGAGGTGGAACTCCTCCCCGGCGTGGCTCGCGGCGACCAGCGCCACGTCGGCCGGGTCGGTCAGCGGCAGGCCGGCCCGCAGCATGCCGACAGCCTGCATCGGCTTGTTCGACGACCGGGGAAAGATCGGTGAGGTGACGTCACCGGCACCGGCGACCGACGCGCCGGTGCCGTCGAGCACCACCACGGAGCCACGGTGGACGCCCTCCACGAAACCGGACCGGACCACCTCGGCGAGCGGCACGCCGCCCTCGTACGTCTTTCCCACGGGATGGACGGTACCGAGGGGGCGGACCCGTCCGACACGGGGGTGAGCTGCGACGTCACCCTCAGGCGTACAAGGGCGGGTGCTCGTGTGCCACTTACACGCCGAGCAGCGTACGGGCCTCGGCGGTGGTCAGCGGCGGGCGCTGGGCGAGCTGGGCGAACCCGACCGCGCGCGCGACGAGCTGCATGTTGGACTCCACCGGTCGGCCCTTGGCGTACGTGACGGTGTCCTCCATGCCGACCCGGAGGTGGCCGCCGGTCGACAGCGAGGCGAGCATCACCGGGATGGTGCTGCGCCCGATGCCGGTGGCCGAGAACGTGGTGCCCTCGGGCAGGTCCCGCAGCATCTGCTGGGCCGCCACCAGGGTCGCCGTGGTTCCCGGCATGCCGCCCGGCACGCCCATCACGAAGTCCACGTGCACGTGCCCGCCGTGCGGCAGGCCGTACTTGCCGAGCAGCCGCTGCAACGCGGTGAGGTGACCCAGGTCGAAGATCTCGTACTCGGGGACGACGCCCCGCTCCTGCATCCGGGTGTGCAGGTCGACGATGAACTCCCAGCGGTTGAGGAAGACGTCGTCGCCGAAGTTGACCGTGCCCATGGTGCAGGAGGCCATGTCCGGCCCGGCGTCGAGCACGGCGAGGCGGGCGGCCTCCGGGTCGGTCACCGCGCCGCCGGAGGAGAGCTGCACGATCAGGTCGGTGTTCTCCCGCAGCGCCGCCACGGTGGCCCGCAGCCGGCCCTGGTCGAGCGTGGGCCGCGCCTCGTCGTCGCGGATGTGGACGTGGATCACGGCCGCGCCGAGCGCCTCGCACTCCTTGGCGGTCAGCACCAGCTCGTCGAGCGTCACCGGCAGCGCCGGCACCTCCGCCTTGGCCGACTCCGCGCCGGTGGGGGCAACCGTGATCAACGTCCCTGTCGTCATGCCCGGATCCTAGACTGCCCGCCGACCGTAAATCTTCCCGCGTGCGGC
Source organism: Micromonospora maritima (assembly GCF_902825405.1). Taxonomy (GTDB): domain Bacteria; phylum Actinomycetota; class Actinomycetes; order Mycobacteriales; family Micromonosporaceae; genus Micromonospora; species Micromonospora maritima. The sequence continues at coordinate 3,272 of NZ_CADEAU010000193.1, forward strand.
GCGTTAAGCAGGTGCCCTTCCTATGCACGAGGCATTAAAAGGGGGCCCTTCCTTACGTCGGGTCGATGGCGGCCGCACTCTCGCCCACCATCAGGCGGGCGTCGTCGGGCGTGTTGCGCTTCACCACGGCGAGCGCGACCTGGCCCAGCTCGAAGTGGTGCACCGAGGTGCCGACGAAGCCGACGGTCCGCCCGTCCAGGGTCACCGGCGTACCGGCGGCCGGCGGCTGGTCGGTGGCCACGCCGTCCAGGTGCAGCAGCACGAGCCGACGGGGCGGCCGGCCCAGGTTGTGCACCCGGGCCACCGTCTCCTGCCCCCGGTAGCAGCCCTTGTCCAGGTGCACGGCCGGGGCGACCAGGTCGACCTCGGCGGGGATGGTGCGGTGGTCGGTGTCCACGCCGGCCCGGGCCCGCCGGGCGGCCACCCGGACCGCCTCGTACGCCCACAGCCCGGCCACCGGCACGCCGGCCCCCCGCAACTCGGCCACCACCTGCGCCATGGCCGGACGCGGCACCAGCAGGTCGACGCCGAGCGCCACCCGCCGGGCCCACCCGCCCACCGGCAACGGCTGCACGTCGTACACCACGGAGGGGCGCGCGGGCAGCTCGCCGGAACGGAACTTCGGACCCGGCACCCCGACCGCGTCGGGGGCGGCCAGGCCGGTGACGCCCAGCGTGTCGAGCGCGCCGGCGGCCTCCGGGCCGACGAGCGAGAGCAGCGCGTGGTCGGCGGTGGCGTCGCGCGGGTCGACCCGGCTGAAGAACCGCATCTTCTCCAGGTAGGACAGGAGCCCGCCGGTGGCCCCCGGCTCGGTGTCCAGCCAGGTGGTCTCGCCGTCGTCGGCGACCATCGCGTGCTGCTCGACGTGGCCGTGCGGCGAGAGCACCAGCAGCTCGGTGCCCTGCCACGGGGCGAGCGCGGCCAGGTGCTGGCTGGTCAGCGTGTGCAGCCACCCGATCCGCTCCTCGCCCGGCACCGCGACCACGCCCCGGTGCGAGCGGTCGACCAGCCCGACGCCGGTGGCCAGCACGCGCTGCTCGCGCATCGGGTCGCCGTAGTGCGCGGCCACCGGCCCCACCCCGGCCGCCCGGTGGGCCGGCTCGGGCTGGTCCCGGGTCTCCTCGTCGATGGCGTCGGTGGTCACCGCGCCCGCGATGTCGATCATTTGCCGTCCCCGTCCTGTGCGCACCGACCGCAGACCCCGAAGAGCGCGACGTGCCCGATGTCGACCTGGAACCCACGCTGCCCGGCCAACTGGTCGGCGAGCGGCCGGAGCATCTCCGGGGAGATCTCGTCGATCGCCCCGCACTCCCGGCACACCAGGTGCACGTGCTGGTGCTCGCCGGCCGCGTGGTAGGTCGGCGAACCGTGCGAGAGGTGCGTGTGGGTGACCAGGCCGAGCCGTTCCAGCAGCTCCAGCGTGCGGTAGATGGTGGTGATGTTGACCCCGGCCGCCACCTCCCGCACGGCCGTGTGCACCTGCTCCGGGGTGGCGTGCCCCAGATCGAGGACGGCCTGGAGGATCAGCTGCCGCTGCGCCGTCAGCCGCAGCCCGCGCGAGCGGAGCATTTCCGCGAGGGAGGATTCGGACACCGTCCGATCATAGTTCGGCCGCCGCGCCGGCCCCGGTCGCGGCGGCGTACGCCACTACGCTGCGTCCGTGGAGGCGACACGGGTGGCGGTGGCCGGCCGGGGGCTGGTGCCGGCCGGCGAGCCGGTGCTGCGCGGCGACGACCGGGGTGTGCTGCACGGCGACGGCCTGTTCGAGACGCTGCACCTGCGCGACGGCCGGCCCTGGCTGCGCGACGCCCACCTGGACCGGCTGCGCGGCGGCGCGGCGGCGATCGACCTGCCGCTGCCCCCGGTCGCGGTGCTGGTGGAGTTGCTGGACGCGGTGTGCGCCGGCTGGCCCGCGCGGACCGAGGGCGCGCTCCGGCTGGTCTGCACCCGGGGGCCGGAGGGCGGCGGGCCGCCCACGGTGTACGCCACGCTCGGCGAGGTGCCCGCGTCCGCCCGGCGGGCCCGCCGGGACGGGGTGACGGTGGCCACGCTGCCGCTCGGGGTGGCCGCGCGCTCCCGCCCCGAGCTGGGGTGGCTGCCGAGCGGCGTGAAGTCCACCTCGTACGCGCTCAGCACCGCCGCCCGGCGATGGGCGCGGCGGACCGGCGTGGACGACGTGCTCTGGCTCTCGACCGACGGCTTCGTGCTGGAGGGGCCCACCGCCAACGTGGTGTGGCTGCGCGGCGGCCGTCTCCTCACGGTGCCGGCGGCGCAGACCGGGGTGCTACCCGGCGTGACCGCCCACCACCTGCTGGGCCGGGCGGCCGAGCTGGGCCTGGGGGCCGGCGAGCACCTGCCCACCGTGGCCGACCTGCGCGACGCCGAGGCGATCTGGCTGACCAGCTCCCTGCGCGGCCTCGCGGAGGTCCGCACCCTGGACGGAACCCCGCGCCCCCGCTCCCCGCTGACCCCCCACCTGCTCACCCTCCTGGGCTTCCCCCAGCCCGCCGACGCGCGGTGATCAAGGAGTTCGCGTCAGCGGAAAGATCGACTCCGACGCGAGCTCCTTGATCGACGCAGACCGGGGGTCAGCCGGCTACCCGGGTGAGGCGGGCGGAGAGGTGAGGGCTGAGGGGGTGGCCGACGGCGGCCATCTCCTGGGCGTAGAGCAGGGCGCCCTCGACGATGCCGAACAGGCGGGCACCGGCGGTGACCTCCTTCGCCGTGGCCGTGCGGACGACCGCGTCGGTGGCGAACTCGATCTGGGTGCCCCTGCGCTTGCCGATGTGCAGCTCCATCACGCCGGTCGGCGTGGTCATCAACGCCTCCAGCTCGTCGGTGACCCGGTCACCGTCCATCACCGGACGCCACCAGCCCACCTCGCGACCGGCCGGGCGGACCGGACGGCTCTGCTCGTCCAGGATCCAGGCCCGCGACTCGTAGAACAGGAACGGCCGGCCGTCGTGGCTGATCCGGATCTCCTGCGCGTAGTCGAAGTCCTCGATCGTCGGGAACCCACCCCGGCCCCGGCCACGCCACACCCCGATGTACGGCAGCAGCCCGTCCAGGCTCGGGTGCAGCTTCGGGCCGACGCGCAGGTCGTGGCTCTCCTCGTACGGATACGGGTCGACCGGCGGCGCGTTCAACCACGGCGGCTGAAGCGGATTCTCACTCACAGATTCACCACTTACCTCTTGCGATACGCACAGCGACATAGACCAGGCCACCGGCGAGCGCGCCCAGGCCGGCGACCAGCAGGCTGACGAACCCGATCTCGGTAACCATCCGGGCCATCCTATGCTGGGTGCCATGGCGCGCACTCTCGTCGTCAAGGCCACCGCCGGGGCGGACGCCCCGGAACGCTGCGCCCAGGCGTTCACCGTCGCCGCCACCGCCGCCGCCGCGGGGGTGGAGGTGTCGCTCTGGCTCACCGGCGAATCGACCTGGTTCGCGCTGCCCGGACGGGCGGAGTCGTTCGAGCTGCCGCACTCCGCGCCGCTGGGTGAGCTGCTGCACGTCGTCCTGGCCACCGGCCGGGTGACCGCCTGCACCCAGTGCGCCGCCCGCCGGGACATCGGCACGGACGACGTGATCCCCGGCGTCCGGATCGCGGGTGCGGCGGTCTTCGTCGAGGAAGCCATGACCGAGGGCGCGCAGGCACTCGTCTACTGAGCAACCCGCCCGGGTTGTCCATTCTGCCCTGAGAGCCGATCCCGTCCCGACATGTCCATAGGCTGCCTACCATTCGGATGTGAGTGAGGCGACCAAGCGGTTCTTCGCGTCGTTGCCGGCGCGGGCCGCGTCCGTCCTGCGCAGCCCCGTGGCCGGGACGCTCCAGATCGACCTCGCGGACGGCAACCGCACCGAACATTGGTACGTGACGCTGGCGCCGGGCACGGCCCGGGTGAGCCAGGAGGAGGAGCGACCGGCGGACGGCGTGCTGACCCTCTCCACCGAGTTGTTCGACAAGCTGGTCACGGGCCGGGAGGCGGGCATGGCGGCGGTGCTGCGCAACGAGGCCACCTTCAGTGGAAAGGTGGCGCTGTTCCTGCTGTTCCGCCGCTTCCTGCCCGACCGGCCCGGGGTACGGGACCCGAGGGAGACCGCCCGCGAACACGCCCGGCGGTCGGTGTGAAGCAACGCGTCAGCATCCTCGACGGCAACACGTTCATGGTGAGCGACGGGCGCGGCAACATCGAACCGTCGTACGACTTCCCCACCGGGCTGTTCTCGTTCGACACCCGGTTCATCTCCACCTGGATCCTGTCGCTCGACGGCCAACTGCTGCACGCGCTCTCGATCGACGACTCGCTGTCCTACAAGACCCGGTTCTTCATGGTGCCCGGCGAGCCCACGCACTACCTGGACGCGAAGGTCTCGGTGATCCGCAGCCGCTCGATCGGCGGCAGCTTCGACGAGGAACTGACCCTGCTCAACCATTCCGAGCAGGAGAAGGAGTTCCGCCTGCGGCTGGAGATCGGGTCGGACTTCGCCGACCTCTTCGAGATCAAGCACCGGCGGGAGAAGAAGGGCCGCACCACGCCCACCGTCGAGGAGAACGCGCTACGACTCACCTACCGGCGCGAGGCCTTCCACCGGGAGGCCAAGGTGACCAGCACCGCCCCGGCCGAGGTCGACGCGAACGGGATGACCTTCCGGGTCCGGGTGGAGGCGCACGGCGAGTGGACCACCCGGCTGCACGTCGCCACCGTGATCTACGGGGCCCGCGGCGAGGACATCCGGGCCACCCTGCCGCTGGGCGGGCATCGCTCGGCATCGGAGATCCACGCCGAGCAGAACGCGCTCATCGAACGGGCCCCGAAGCTGGGCTGCGACTGCGAGCCACTGGCCGGGGCGTACCGGCGCAGCCTCAACGACCTGGCCGCCCTCCGGTACGAGTCGATCGCGCTCGGGGTCCGGCTGGTCGCCGCCGGCCTGCCCTGGTTCATGACCCTGTTCGGGCGGGACAGCATGTTCACCTCGCTCCAGGTGCTGCCCTTCCTCCCCGAGCTGGTGCAGCCCACCATCCTCATGCTGGCCGGCCTCCAGGGCAGCCGGATCGACGACTTCCGGGACGAGGAGCCCGGCAAGATCCTGCACGAGCTGCGGTACGGCGAGACCGCCGGCTTCGAGGAGCAGCCGCACTCGCCGTACTACGGCGCGGCCGACACCAGCGCGCTGTTCGTGATCCTGCTCGACGAGTACGAGCGCTGGACCGGGGACGCGAAGCTGGTCCACCAACTGGAGTCCGAGACCCGGGCGGCGCTGGACTGGCTCGACACGTACGGGGACCTGCTCGGCACGGGCTACGTCTGGTACATGAGCCGCAACCCCGAAACCGGGCTGCCGAACCAGTGCTGGAAGGACTCGCCCGATTCCATCTCCTACGCCGACGGCCGGTTGCCGGACTTCCCCCGTGCCACCTGCGAACTCCAGGGGTACGCGTACGACGCCAAGCTGCGTGGCGCCCGGCTGGCCCGCACCCACTGGAACGACCCGGCGTACGCCGACCGGCTGGAGCGGGAGGCGGCGGCGCTCAAGGAGCGGTTCAACCGCGACTTCTGGATCCCGGAACGGGAGTACTACGCGTTGGCCCTGGACCCGCAGGGACGGCACGTGGACTCGCTCACCTCGAACATCGGCCACCTGCTGTGGAGCGGCATCGTCGACGAATCCCGCGCGCCGGCGGTCGCCGCGCACCTGCTCGGACCGCGGCTCTTCTCCGGTTGGGGGGTACGGACGCTCGCCGACGACCAGGGCCGGTACAACCCGATCGGCTACCACGTCGGCACGGTGTGGCCGTTCGACAACTCGATCATCGCCTGGGGGCTGTGGAAGTACGGTTTCCGGAAGGAGGCCGGCCAGATCTGCGAGTCGATGCTGAGCGCGTCCCGCTACTTCGACGGGCGGCTGCCCGAGGCGTTCGCCGGCTACGAGCGCGGCCTCACCGACTATCCGGTCGAGTACCCGACCGCGTGCAGCCCGCAGGCCTGGTCCGCCGGCACCCCGCTGCTGCTCCTCCGGGTGATGCTGGGGCTGGAGCCGCAGGGCGAACACCTCATCATCGATCCGGCCGTGCCCCCGGGCATGGGCCGGGTCGAACTGCTCGACATCCCCGGCCGGTGGGGCCGGGTGGACGCCCTCGGCCGCAGCCGCACCGAGCACGACCAGCACCGGGGCCACCGGCACTGACCGGAGTCAGCCGGGACAGGGCGTGGTGACCGCGACCCGGACCCGCTCGTCGACCCGCTCGGCCAGCACCGCCGGATCACCCGCGCGGGCGTACCGGTCGGCGGAGTCCACCACCGGCGCGGCGCCGGCGCCGAACGCGGCGGCCAGCGGCTGGTCGGCC
>NZ_CADEAU010000194.1 GCF_902825405.1 Micromonospora maritima
CAGCTCGACCGCCGGTTCGGCCGGCCCGGCGGCGGCCTCGGTGCCCTCCTCGGCCACCGGCTCCAGCCGCAGCAGCGGCGCGCCGGCCTCGACCTGGGTGCCCACCGCGACGGCGGACTCCTTCAGGCGGGCCCGGAACGGCGCCCGCAGCACCGTCTCCATCTTCATCGCCTCGAGCACCAGCACCGGTGCCCCGGCCTCGACCTCCGCGCCGATCTCCAGCGGGGTGGCGACGACGAGCGCGGGCATGGGGGAGCGGACCACGCCGCCCTCGTCCCGGCTGACCCGGTGGGTCACGCCGTCGACCTCGACCAGGTGGACCGGGCCGTGGGTGCCGGTGAGCAGCCGGTAGCGGACGCCGTTGACGGCGATCTGCCCGGTGTGCCTGTCGAACCGGTCCAGCTCCACGTCGGCGGTCCGCACGTCGGCGCCGGCCTCGATGCCGACCCGGAACCGGTGCGCCCCGACCCGGGCCACCCGCATCCGGTAGGTCACGCCGCGCAGCTTCAGGTCCAGTGGCCGGCCGCTGCGGTGCTGCACCTGCGGCCGTCCACCGGCCGCCGTGGAGAGCAGCCGCTGCCGCTCGGCGCGCTCGTCCTCCTCGTACGCCTCGATCGCGGCGGCGGCCAGCGCCACCGCGGAGTGCCGGTGCGCGACCAGCCGGCCCTCGCCCCGGACCCGGTCGATCCAGCCGGTGTCCGCGCTGGCGTCGATCACCTCGGGCTGGTCGAGCAGGTCGAGCACGAAGCTCTTGTTCGTCGCCCCGCCCTCGATCACCACGGTGGTGTTCGCCATCGCCCGCCGCAGCCGGCCCAGCGCCTCGTCCCGGTCCCGCCCGTACGCGATGATCTTGGCGATCATGGAGTCGAAGTCGGCGGGGATGGTGTCGCCCTCGCTGACCCCGGTGTCGACCCGGATGCCCGGCCCGGCGGGCAGGTCCAGCCGGGTGATCCGGCCGGGGGAGGGGGCGAAGTCGCGGTCCGGGTCCTCGGCGTTGAGTCGCGCCTCGATCGCGTGCCCGCGCTCGGCCGGCGGCGTGCCGGTGAGCCGGCCACCGCCGGCCACGTGCAGCTGCGCCTTGACCAGGTCGAAACCGGTGGTGGCCTCGGTGATCGGGTGCTCCACCTGGAGCCGGGTGTTGACCTCCAGGAAGGCGAACATCCGGTCGCCGGGGTGGTAGAGGAACTCGACGGTGGCCGCGCCCCGGTAGCCGACCCGCACGGCCAGCCGCTCCGCCGACGCCTTCAGCTCGGCGGCCTGCTCCGGGCTCAGCACCGGCGAGGCCGACTCCTCGATCACCTTCTGGTTGCGTCGCTGCACCGAGCAGTCCCGCACGCCGAGCGCCCACGCGGTGCCCTGCCCGTCGGCGATCACCTGCACCTCGACGTGGCGGGCCCCGGTGACCAGGCGCTCCAGGAACACCACGCCGCTGCCGAACGCGCGGGCCGCCTCCTGGCTGGTGCGCTCGTACGCGTCGGTCAGCTCGGCGTCGCTGCGGACCACCCGGATGCCGCGTCCGCCGCCGCCCGCGGTCGCCTTGAGCATCAGCGGGTAGCCGATCTCGGCCGCCGCGGCCACGGCCGCGTCGAGGCTCTCCACCGCGCCCCGGCTCCACGGCGCGACCGGCACGCCGACCTCCTCGGCGATCAGCTTCGCGCCGATCTTGTCGCCGAGCTGGCGCATGGCGTCCGGGCTCGGGCCGACGAAGGTGACCCCGACCTTCTCGCACAGTTCGGCGAAGGCCGGGTCCTCGGCCACGAAGCCCCAGCCGACCCACGCGGCGTCCGCGCGGGTCTCCACCAGCGCGCGCTCCAACGCCTTCAGGTCCAGGTACGGGCGGGCCGACGCGGGCCCCAGGTCGTAGGCGACGTCCGCCTCCCGCACGAAGGTGGCGGTGCGGTCGACGTCGGTGTACAGCGCGACGGTCTCGATCCGGCTGCCGGTCTCCGCGGCCAGTTCCCGGACCGCGTGGATGAGCCGCATGGCGGCCTCACCACGGTTGACGATGGCGACACGGGTGAACACGTGACCGTCCCCTTCGGTTGACCCACGGTGTGGCGCCGGGTGGCGGCGATGCCTCCGGCTTGCCTCACCTTTCCGTCTGTCATCCGGTGGCGCCATGTCGTAACCGCCGAAGCCTGAGCGGGCGCCGTTGTAGGAACCGAACAAAACTTTTTAGCCAGCAGGCCACAACCAGGAGACCTTCCCGCAGCGCGCACAGCGCCGGACCCGAGCGGGTCCGGCGCCGTGCGGCGTGTTCAGGGGGGATCCAGCGCCGTCCGGCGCCTTGAAGGGGGTCAGCCCGGGATCTCGCGGGGGTCGCGGCTGCGGGGGTACGTGTTCTTCTCGCCGATCGTGCCGTCCTGCTTCTTGATCACGTGCTCGGTGCCGCGCTCGGCCGCCATCTCCCGGCCGGCCGCCTCGGCCTCCGCCTTCGTGTCGTGCCGGCTGCTCGCCCGCTCGTTGCCCTCCGGGCGGTTCTTCCACTGCCCGTCCTGCTGGTAGGTGTCGATGTCACCCTTGGCCATGTCGTCAGCTCCCTCGGCATCCGTGGTCGATGACAAATGTCTGCCCCTGCGCGGGGCGCGCTAATCCTGCCGTCGCCTCCTAGGCTCGACGTGGAGGTGCCGACGATGAAGCTCGGACTGCACTACTGGACCTACTCCACCCCGGCCGACCCGGCCGCGATCGCCCCGACGCTTGCCGAGACGGCCACCCTCGCCGAGCAGGCCGGCGTCGCGTCGTTCACGGTGATGGACCACTACTTCCAGATGGAGGCGATGGCGCCGGCGAGCGAGCCGATGCTGGAGGCGTACACGACGCTCGGTTACGTCGCGGCGCTGACCCGGCGGATGACGCTCGGCGTGCTGGTCACCGGCGTGATGTACCGCTACCCGGGGCTGCTCGCCAAGATCGTCTCCACGCTCGACGTGCTCTCCGGCGGCCGGGCCCGCCTCGGCATCGGCGCCTCCTGGTACGAGCGGGAGCAGCGCGGCCTGGGCGTGCCCGTGGTGCCGGTGGCGGAACGGTTCGAGCGGCTGGAGGAGACGCTGCGGATCTGCAAGCAGATGTGGAGCGACGACGACGGGCCGTTCGAGGGCCGGCACCACCGACTCGCCGAGACGCTCAACTCGCCGCAGCCGCTGCGCCGTCCGCACCCGCCGATCATGGTCGGCGGGGGCGGGGAGAAGAAGACGTTGCTGCTGGTGGCGCGGTACGCCGACGCCTGCAACCTGTTCGGCACCGGGCCGGAGGACGTCGCGCGCAAGCTCGACGTGCTGCGGGCGCACTGCGCCGCCGAGGGGCGCGACTACGACACCGTCGAGAAGACGGTGTTGGTCACCCGGCCGCCGCTCGACGACGTCGACGCGTTCCTCGCCGACGTGGCCGCGTACGCGCGACTCGGGGTGACCGAGGTGCAGACCATGCCGGACCGGCACCCGGTGGAGTTCACCCGGCGGCTCGCCGACGAGGTCCTGCCGAGGCTGGCCACGATCGGCTGACCCGGAGGCGGAGCGCGCGGCGGTCGGTCCGGTGGGCCCCGTCGTCGCCCGTGCTCAGGCGACGTCGACGGTGACCGTCGGTCCCGCGCTCAGCGTGTTGTGCACCGTGCAGTGCGACGCCACCGCCAGCAGTGCCTGGGTGCGGGCCGCCGGGAAGCCGTCCGGCAGTCGTAGCGACAGTCGCACCTCGTGGACCCGAGCCGGCCGGTCGTCGGCCATCCGGTAGCTGACGGAGACCCCCAGCCCGTCCCGGTCCACGCCGTGCCGGGTGAGGTACCGCCCGGCGTAGAAGGCCACGCAGGTGGCCAGCGACGCCACGAACAGCTCCGTCGGTGTCGGCGCGGTGTCGTCGCCGCCCGCCTCCGCCGGCTGGTCCACCCGCATCCGGTGCCCCCGCACCGTGAACTCGTACGCCTCGCCGGCCGTCCAGCCGACGTCCACGGTGCCGACCTGCCCGCTCATCCTCGTCGCCCCCTTGCCTCGCACCGATTCCAGTCAACATCCACCGGCGCGCGCCGGGCGATGTGCCGATCGGCCCTGATCGGGGGACCTTGAGCCTCGGCGTGGAGTGGCGAAGCGGAATCACCCGTAGTCGATCGACGGCAATTTTCCGATGTCGATCCTGTCTCGCCATCTGGTCGGCGGTCCCATTTCCGGCTCGGTGGAGGCCGTTGCTGATCGCGTTACTGACCAGTAAGGACGCGCGTGAATACCGCCAATCGCCTGAGTTGCCGCCGATCGGGCCTTCGGGATCCAAGCTCTGAGATCCGACCCGATCGGCGCAACTGGAACTCTTGCCCTCAATGACAAACGTGTGACAACTTCGATGAGCCCGATCGGCCGAGCCTCACCGGCCGAACGGCTGCCCGGGGCTGCCCGAAAGGGCTGCCCGCGCTCAGCTCCAGGAGGTATCCACATGCGACTCTCCGGGTCTCCGCGGCGTCACGCCACCGCCCTCACGGTGGCCGGCGCGCTTGTCGTCGGCGCACTGGCCGGCGCACCGGCGCACGCCGCACCCGGGACGTCCGCGTCCCCCGAACAGGCCACCGCGCTCGCCGCCGCACTCGGCGACCGCTCCGCCGGCACGTACGCCGAGGCCGGCGGCGCGATGGTGGTCACGGTGACCGACGACGCCGCGGCCCGCAAGGTCCGCGCGGCCGGCGCCACCCCCAAGCTCGTCACCCGAGGCGCGGACGACCTGGCCCGCGCCACCACCGCCCTCGAGAAGTCGGCCCGCATCCCCGGCACCGCCTGGTGGACCGACCCGGCGACCAACCAGGTCGTCGTCTCCGTGGACAGCACCGTCACCGGCGCGAAGCTGGAGCGGGTGACCGCCGTCGCCCGCCGGCTGGACGGCACCGTCCGGATCGAGCGCGAGGCCGGCACGCTGAGCACCCGCGCCGCCGGCGGCGAGGCCATCTACGCCGAGGGCGGCGGTCGCTGCTCGCTCGGCTTCAACGTGCGCAGCGGCTCGACGTACTACTTCCTGACCGCCGGGCACTGCACCGCAATCGCCGCGAACTGGTATGCCGACTCCGGCCAGAGCAGCCAGCTCGGCACCGGGGGCACCGGCAGTTTCCCGGGCAACGACTACGGCATCGTGCAGCACACGAACGCCGGCGCGGCCGAGGGGAGCGTCTCCCTCTACAACGGCGGCAAGCAGGCCATCACCGGCGCGGCGGACGCCTTCGTCGGGCAGTCGGTGCAGCGCTCGGGCAGCACCACCGGTCTGCACGGCGGCACGGTGGAGGCGCTCGACGCCACGGTGAACTACGCCGAGGGCAGCGTCTCCGGCCTGATCCGCACCACGGTCTGCGCGGAGCCGGGCGACAGCGGCGGCTCGCTGTTCAGCGGCAGCAGCGCGGTCGGCCTGACCTCCGGCGGCAACGGCGACTGCTCCTCGGGCGGGACGACCTACTTCCAGCCGGTCACCGAGGCGCTCGGCGTCTACGGGGTGGAGCTCGTCTGAGCGAGCGCACACGGGACGGGTCACCGGGCGACCGGTGGCCCGTCCCGCATGTGCGGTGGTCTGCCCGAGGCGGCGGCCGGGCCAGGCGTTTTGCCGGAACGGCAAGGATCCTTGCTGTCCTGCTTGCGGCCGGGGCACGATGGCGGCGCCGGGACGGGGGCGCCCGGCGGCGAAGGAGGCAGGCATGACCGCGCACCACCAGGAACACCACCGGAACCCGCCGGCGGACACGGACCCGGCCCGGTTCTGGGACGAGCGCTACGGGCAGTCGGACCGGATCTGGAGCGGCCGGGTGAACCCGGTCCTCGCCGAGGTGGCCGCCGATCTGCCGCCGGGCACGGTGCTCGACCTGGGCTGCGGCGAGGGCGGGGACGCGATCTGGCTGGCCGCCCGGGGCTGGCGGGTCACCGCCGTGGACGTCTCGTCCGTCGCGCTGGACCGGCTCGCGGTGGAGGCCGAGCGGGCCGGCGTGGCCGAGCGGGTCACCACCCTGCGGCACGACGTGACCGAGGGCTTCCCGCCCGGCCGGTTCGACCTGGTGTCGGCGCAGTTCTTCCAGTCGCCACTGGTCCTGCCCCGGGAGAAGGTGCTGCCCCCGGCCGCCGCGGCGGTCGCGCCGGGTGGCCGGCTGCTCGTGGTCGAGCACGGCGCGCCGCCGCCCTGGTCCGGGCTCGACCCGGACGATCCGCGCTTCGCCACCCCGGAGGAGATCCTGGCCGCCGTGGCCCTCGATCCGGACGGCTGGGAGATCGAGCGGCTGGGCGCGGCGCGGCGCATCGCCAGCCACGACGGTCACACGGGCGAGTTGGTCGACCACGTCGTCCTGGCCCGTCGTCGCTGACCGCCCGCCTGTCCTGTCGGGGCCGCTCCGGCGGGGAACCGTCAGGCCCGAACCGGCGGGCGGGGACGGGTCAGCAGCAGGACCAGCAGGCCGAGCGCGCACGACGCCGCGCTCATCCCGTACGCCCAGCGGTAGCCGATCTGCGCGGCGATCCCGAGCAGCGGACCGGCGAGCATGGCGCCGATCGGGAACGAGTTGGTGAACAGCGTGGTCGCCCGGCCGGGCTGGCCGGGCAGCAGGTCCTGCACGTAGGTGATGGCGACGCCGGACACCGCGGCGATGAACACCGCGTTGACCGGCTGCGCCAGCAGCAGCACCGCGACGGTCGGTGCGGCGGCGGCGACCGCGTAGTAGGCGACGCCGCAGCCGGCGCCGAGCAGGATCAGCGTGCGCAGCCGGACCCGTGCGGTCAACACGCCCAGCCCGAGCATCAGCGGGATCTCCAACGCGGCGCACAGGCCCAGCACGAGCCCGGCGTCGGCCGGGTCGCCGCCCAGGTCACCGCCGATGAACAGCGGCATCGCCTGCACGCCGAGCGTCATCGGGCACTGCACCAGGACGAAGGCGACCACGGTGAACGCCAGCCGCCACCGCGACGCGCCGGGCACGTCGACGCCGGGGGCGTCGGCCGCCGGTCGGGTCGGGACGGGCAACTCCTCCAACCGGAACGCGGCCAGCAGCGCCGCCGCCGCGTAGAGGCCGGCCGCGACACCGTAGACCAGCCGGAAGCCGCCGACCGAGAGCAGCACCGCGGCCAACGCCGGGCCGGCCACCCAGGCCAGCGAGAACACGGTACGCAGCACGCTGATGCCCAGGGCCGCCCGGCCCGGACTGTCCCGGTCCAGGAGTTGGCGGGCGTAGGCGAACGACTGCGGGAACAGCGAGTTGGCGAGCGCGACGGCGGTCGCGGTCAGCCCCAGCAGGACCCAGTAGTCGCGGACGAACGCGGTCAGGCCGGCGCCCACCATCCCGGCCAGCGCCGCGCCGACGAGCAGCCGGCGACGGATCGCCCGCCGGTCCGACAGGCGACCGACGAGCGTGGAGACCACGACGCCGGACAGCGGCGCGACGACCAGGAACGCGGTCACCCGCAGCGGGTCCGCGCCGACCTCGCGGTCGAGGAACAGCGACAGGAACGGCAGCACCACGGCGACGGACAGGCCGACGCTGAGGAACATCAGCGCCAGGGGAAGCAGCCGGAGGCGGCCGGCGCGTGCCGCCGGCCTGGTGTCCACAGCCATGCGGCGGACTGTACGCCGCACCGGTGACAGCCCTTTTCGCACGCGACCCGCACGGCGCCCTTACCGTCCTCGAACATGCCCCGGCTAGCGTCGGCGCACATGACGGAACGGGAAGCGGTGGCACATTTGCTGCGGCGGGCGACGTTCGGACCGACCGCCGACGAGGTGGACGCCGCCGAACGGGCCGGGTTCGCCGCCACCCTCGACCGGCTGCTCGACCCCGCCGGAGCGGACCGGGGCGCGGCGGCCACCCCGCCGCCGGACCTCGGCCCGGACCCGGCGGCGGCGCTCGACAAGGGCGCCACGCGCGAGCAGCGTCAGCAGGCCAACCGCCGGCGCCGCGAGCAGGCGACCACGCTGACCGACTGGTGGTTGGCGCGGATGGTCGCCGCCGAGCACCAGTGCGACGAGAAGCTGCTGTTCTTCTGGCACGGGCACTGGGCGACGAGCGTGCGGAAGGTGCGCTCCGCGCCGCTGATGCTGCGCCAGCTGGAGACGCTGCGCCGGCTCGGTCGCGGGCCGCTGCCCCCGCTGGTGGACGCCATGGTGCGCGACCCGGCGCTGATCGTCTGGCTCGACGGCCAGCAGAACACCCGACAGGCGCCGAACGAGAACCTGGCCCGGGAACTGATGGAGCTGTTCACACTCGGCATCGGTGGTGGCTACGGCGAGACCGACGTGAAGGAGGGCGCGCGGGCGCTGACCGGGTGGACGGTGGACCGGCGTACCGGGGTAGCCCGCTTCGTGCCCCGCCGGCACGACCCGGGCGACAAGACGATCCTCGGCCGCAGCGCCGCCTTCGACGCCGGCTCGTACGCCGCGTTGCTCGCCGGCCTTCCGGAGACCTCCCGGTTCGTGGCCGGCCGGCTCTGGTTCCGCTACGCCGGCGCGCAGGTGCCCGCGCCGGCGGACCTCGCCGGCCCGGACACCGTCGGCACCCTGCGCCGGATCTTCACCGCACCGACGTTCGCGCAGACCCGGGACACGCTTGTCAAACAGCCCGTCGAGTGGTTGGTCGGCGCGGCCCGGCAGCTCGGTGTCCGGCCGTCGGCGCTGCCCGAGGCGGGGCGGCGCCGGCTCCTGGCCGGGCTGAACGCCCTGGACCAGGTACCGCTGCGCCCGCCGAGTGTCGGCGGTTGGCCCGCCGGCACGGCGTGGCTGACCACGTCGTCCCTGCAGGCCCGGCTGCGGGTGGCCGACCACCTGGCCGCCGTCGCCGATCCGGCGGTGCTGTCCCGGGTCGCCGCCGCGCCCCCGGCCGGTCGACCCGATGCCCTGGCCCGACTGCTGGTGGTCGACGGGTGGAGCGACCGCACCCGGGCGGCCCTGACCCCGCTGGCCGGGCAACCGCGCCGGCTGCTGGTGGCCGCGTTGGTCAGTCCCGAGTACGCGGTCAGTTGAGAGGAGCGAGACGTGGACGTCCTCACCCGACGGCGGTTCCTGGTGGCAAGTGGCGTGGTCGGTGCGACCGCCCTGGCCGGCGGCGCCGCCGCGTACCGCCTCAGCGACCTGCTCGCCACCGCCGGCGACCGGGACCCGCAGGCCCGCACGCTGGTCCTGGTCACGCTGTACGGCGGCAACGACGGCCTGAACACGGTCGTTCCGTACGCCGACCCCGCCTACCGGGACGCGCGACCCGACCTGGCGTACGCGGCCGAGGAGGTGCTCCGGCTCGACGACGGCGTCGGCCTCAACCCGGCGCTTCCCGGCCTGCACCGCGCGTACGGCGCGGGCCGGCTGGCCGTGGTCCGGGGCGTCGGCTACCCGAAGCCGGACCGCAGCCACTTCCGGTCCATGGACATCTGGCACACCGCCCAGCCCGACCGGCCCGGCACCACCGGCTGGCTCGGCCGCTGGCTGGACCGGGCCGGCGGCGATCCCCGGCTCGCCGTCTCGTTCGAGCCCGCACTCCCGCCACTGCTGGCCGGCGAACGCGGGGCCGGGGCGTCGGTGCCGGTGACGGACCGGGAGACCGCCCCGCGGCTCGACGCGGAGACGCTC
>NZ_CADEAU010000195.1 GCF_902825405.1 Micromonospora maritima
GGCCGCCGCCATCGTCGCCCGCGACTTCCCGGACGCCCCGCCCGAGGCCGCGCCGCGGCTCGACGACGTCCGCACGGTCGTCGCCCGGGCCCGGTTCACCGACCGGCTGGCGCCGCTCGCCGTGGTCTACGCCGGGCTCGCCGGGTTCGGCATGGCCACCAGCACGCTCGGCCTGCTGGGGCTCTACCCGGGAACCGTGCTCGAACGGTGGACCGGGATACCCGAAGGGCTGGTCAACTTCGGCATCGAGATGGGCAGCTACGCGATCGCGGCGCTCGTGCTCGGGCTCGTGGTCGGCGGCCTGTTCGCGTACCGCACGGCGGAGTTCCGCCGCTACGTCGGGGTGCTGTGGGACCTGGGCACGTTCTGGCCCCGGATCGCGCACCCCTTCGCGCCCCGCTGCTACGCCGAGCGGGCCGTGCCGGAGCTGACCCGACGCATCTGCCACCTGACCTCACGCGGTGACCGGGTGCTGCTCGCCGGGCACAGCCACGGTTCGGTGCTGCTCGCCGCGACCGTGCTCCAACTGCCACCCGGCGTCGGTGACCGGGTGGCGCTGCTGACGTACGGCTCGCCGTTGCGCCGCCTCTACGCCCGGCTCTTCCCCGCCTACGTCGACGACGCCGCGCTGTGCGAGGTCGGCGACCGGGTCGGCTGGCGGTGGCTCAACCTCTGGCGGGACACCGATGCGGTGGGCAGTTGGATCTTCTCCCCCCACCACGACGGCGAGCCACCGGTCGTTCCCGGCCCGGCCGGGACGGTGGACCGGCGCGTGCGCGACCCGTACGGGGTGGTGGTGCCGACGACCGACACCGTCTCGCCGCCCATCGTCGGGCACTGGCCCGGCGAGTCCGATCCCCGATTCGACGACGCGGTCCGGGACCTCGCCGAGCGGCTGCGCCGGACCTGACCGCGCACCGCGCAGCCGGACGCGCGGGCGTCCCGGGCGACCGGCGCTGTCGTACCGTGGATCGATGACGGACATCGTGGCGACCATCCGGCGGACCTGCCTGGCGCTGCCCGAGGTGACGGAGCGGCTGAGTCACGGCACCCCCACCTGGTTCGTCCGCGGCCGGACGTCGTTCGCCTCGGTCTGGCCCGACGGCCACCACCGGGACGAGTTCCCGCACCTGTGGTGCGCCGCGCCGGCCGGTGCCGCCGTCGAGCTGGTCGCGGTCGACCCGCGCACGTTCTTCCGTCCGCCCTACGTCGGGCACCGGGGCTGGATCGGGGTACGCCTCGACACCGGCATCGGCGAGGCCGAGCTGGCCGAGGTCATCCGGGACGGCTACCTGTCGGTGGCGCCGCCCGCCCTGCGGGCCCGGCTCGACCAGCCCTGACCTGCGTCGACACGCTGAGTCACCATCGCGACACACCTCTGGCCCACCCCCGGCGCGCGGGTGAACACTGCGCCCATGGAGAACGGCGAGCGTGAGCGCACCGACGAACGTTTCGAGAAGGTGGCCGGCGAGACCTCCGAGACCGTGACCCACGCGGCCTCGGTGCTGGAGGAGGAACTCGCGGCGGGGCTGGCCGGCGCCCGGCGGCTGGAGGAGAAGCTGAGCGCGGACCGCAGGGTGGACCCGGAGGCGTTCGACGAACTCGTCGCGCGGGTCCGCACCGACGGGCACGCGCTCATCGACACCGTGGTCGCGCAGCTGAAGATGGCCGACGAGCAGCGCGGCGAGGTCGTCCGCCGGTACACCTCGGACGCGCACGACGCGCTGGACACCGTACTCAACCTCGCGCGGCTGGCCCCGGACGTGGCCAACGGGCTCGCGGACCGGCTGGCGACGCCGGCCCCGCGCAACCGGCCGCGGTCGGAGAAGTAGCCGGGCGATGGCGCCGACCACCGGGGTGACCGGCGGGCACGTGGAACGGGTGCTGGAGCGTTATCGCGGGCTCGCCCTCGGCGCGCTGCTCGACGACCTGCCCTCGGGCGGCCCGCGATACCTCTACGACCTGGTCGCGGAGTATCCGCGACGGTGGGGCAAGGGGCTGCGGGCGGCCTTGTGCCTCGCGACGTGCCGGGCGTTCGGCGGCGCGGAGGCGGTGGGGCTCAACGCGGCCGTCACCGTGGAACTGTTCCACAACGCCTTCCTCATCCACGACGACATCCAGGACGAGAGCGAGCAGCGGCGCGGCGCGGCGACCCTGCACGCCGAGTACGGCGTCGGCGTGGCGTTGAACGTGGGCAACATGACGAACCTGCTGGCGTTGCAGCGGCTCGCCGCGAACCGGGCGGCGCTCGGTTCCGGGATCGCCTGGCGGCTGTTCGAGGAGACCGAACTCATGCTGCGCCACTCGCTGGAGGGGCAGGCGATCGAGATCGGCTGGATCCGCGACAACGTGTCCGACCTGGACGCGGACGACTACTACCGGATGTGCCTGAAGAAGACCTCCTGGTACACCTGCATCTACCCGTGCCGGGCCGGGATCCTCGTCGCCACCGGCCGGCAGCACGCGGTCGACGTGCTGGACCGCTACGGGTGGTACCTGGGCGCCGCGTTCCAGATCCAGGACGACGCGCTCAACCTCGTCGGCGACTACGCCCGGTACGGCAAGGAGATCGCCGGCGACCTCTGGGAGGGCAAGCGAACGCTCATCCTGATCGACTTCATGCGGCGGTGCACCTCCGACGAACGCGAGCGCCTGTTCGACTTCCTGAGCCGGCGGCGCGCGCAGCGCACGGCGTCCGAGGTGCGCTGGCTGCACGGGCGGCTGCTCGCGTACGACTGCGTGGAGTCGGCGCGGCGCAGCGCCCGGGACCTCGCCGAGGCCGCCCGGCGCGAGGGGCGGCGCGCGCTGGGCGCGGCGGCCGACACGGAGGACGGCCGGTTCCTGCTCGACCTGACCGACTACGTGGTCGAGCGCCACCGTTAGGGCGCGACCGACCCGCCGGCCGGCCCGTCTCCGAGCGTCAGCACCGCGAGCAGCGCCGGATGGTCGGTGGTCCCCCGCATGCCCACTGCCCGGTGGCAGCAGATCGTGACGTCCCGGGTGGCCACGATCTGCTGCCGGGCGCCGTCGTCGACGCGCCGGTGGTCCGCCGGGACGCAGGAGCGCACGTCCGGGGTGCCACCGCGGCTGAGGTTGAGGTCGCCGCCGAGCACGGTCGACGGGTAGCCGGCGCTGCGTCGGATCTCCGGCACCACGGTGTCGAGCAGGTAGGCGCACTGGGCCAACGCGACGGCGCCACTGGTGTTCGCCAGGTGGGTCGTGCAGGCGTGCAGCGCGGTCCCCATCCGCAGGCAGAGCCAGGCCCGTTCCTCGGGGTCCGCGAGGTCCTGCGTGGGGTGGATCCCGCCGCGCACGTCGGGGCGGGCGTCGCGGGCGTCGAGCCGGGCGACCAGGCCGATGCCGAACGGCTGGCCGTTGCGGCAGCGGGTGACGGAGCGGCTGGGCCGGTCCCCGGCGGCCTGGAAGGCGGACCGGACCGTGCCCCGTGGATGGACGGCGGCGAGCGCGCGCTCCAGCACGGGCAGGTCGTCCCGGCAGATCTCGTTGAGCGTGACCACGTCCGGCGTCTCCGCGGCGATCACCTCGACCGCCTCGGGTACGGCCCGCCCGGTCCAACAGCCGGCGCGTCCGCTGTTGCACAGGTTCATCTGGAGCACCCGCAGCGTCGTGGCGCCGGTCGCGCCGGCCGTCGACGAGCCGGCGGGCAGGGCGGCCACCACGAGCAGGCACACGACGGCCAGCACCCGGCGGGCCCGCCGGGTGACACGGGTGGGTGACGGCTCGGAAACGCGGGACTCCGGGGGGTGGGCCTCGGGGCGGGTGCGCCGTGATCCTACCGCCGGGGCCGGGGGCGCGTCGCCGTCGACGCCGCGCCCCGGCACACGAGAGCCTTCGTGGCGCGCTCCTCGACGTTCGTGGGTTCGGTGGCGGGCTTCCTGTCACCCTCCCACCGCCTCGCCCCGGAAACCGTGGGTCGCGAAAAAGCTGCCGAATAGCGTGTTCGACCCCGACCGGATCGGACGGTCCGGTTGGATCGAGGGATGGGTGCACGCCGCCCCGGGGTCGGGGTCGGGATGTTGCGGGGCCCGGGCAGCGGCCCGAACGCGACGTTCGCGGAACTGTTCTTCGACCTGGTGGTGGTGTTCGCGCTGACCCGGCTGGCGGCGCAGGCGGTGTCCGGCCTGTCGGCGGCGTCGTCCTCCACCCGGTGGCTGGCGGCGGGCCAGACGCTGCTGCTGTTCCTGCCCCTGACCTGGGCGTGGACCATCACGTCGTACGTGACGGCCCGGTTCGAGCCGCGCCGGGTCGGCGTCCGGCTCGCGGTCGTGGCCAGCGCGTTCGGGCTGTTCATGATGGCCTCGGCCGTCCCCGCCGCGTTCGACGCCCGAGGCATGATCTTCGCCCTGTCGTACGTCCTGCTCCAGGTCGGCCGCACCGTGGGCTTCGGCCTGCTGCTGGGCGGCCTTCCGCTGCGACGCCTCTACTTCCGGGCCGGCGCCTGGTACTGCCTGAGCGCGATCTTCTGGATCTGGGGGGCCACCGTCGGGGAGACCGCCCGCACCGTGCTCTGGACCGTGGCCATCACCGTCGACCTCGGCGCGGCCCGGCTCGGGTGGCCGCTTCCCCGGCTCGGCCGGGGGCGGGCGGCGGCCTGGGCGACCGGGGGCGCGCACCTCAGCGACAGGTACCGGCAGTTCCTCATGATCGCGCTCGGCGAGGGCGTGATCTCCGTCGGCATCGCCTACACCAAGGAGGGGACGCCGGAGTCGGCGCACACGTGCGGGGTGGTGGTGGCGTTCGTGACCACGGTGCTGTTGTGGCGCATCTACTTCTTCCGCTCCGGCGAGTTGCTCGGCGAGGCGGTGGACGCGGCCGGCGACCGGGCCGCGTTCGGCCGTTCGGTGGCCTTCGCCCACACCGTCATGATCTTCGGGATCGTGGTGGTCGCGGTCGGCTACGGGCTGGTGCTGGACCACCCGTTCACCCGGCCGTACCCGGTCTGGCTGGCGGTGGTGCTCGGCGGCCCGCTGATCTACCTGCTGGGCCGGGCCCGCCTGGAGCGCCTCGTCTTCGACCGCGTGTCGCCGCGCCGGCTCCTCGGCGTCGCCTGCCTCGTCGTGCTGGCGCTGCCCGGCTACGCGGCCGGCCTCCTGGTCGCCTCGATCGGCGCGGCCCTGGTCCTCCTGCTCGTCGCGGTGCTCGACGCGCGCGCCGCGGTACGCGTGCCGGACGAACGGCCGGTGCCCGCCCGCTGAGGACGGCCGGCATGCATCGAGAGGCACCTATTGACACGTCTGGGGCTGCGACGGCGACCTGCCCGCGCCGAACGACCAGGTCGTCGGTCCGATCTCGCGGACGCTCTGCGCCGCGCTCAACCGCGGCACCCTCGGCACCGTCGACACCCAGCCCAGCACCGACGCGGCCGCCTTCTACCGCAACAGCCCCACCAACCAGTACGCCCGCCTGATCCACGCCACCATGGCCGACGGCAAGGCGTACGCGTTCGCCTTCGACGACGTCGGCGGCTTCGAGTCGCTGGTGCACGACGGCGATCCCCGCTCCGCCGGACTGATCCTCAGCCCGTTCGGCGCGGGCGGGCCCGGCACCCCGACCAGCGCACTCGTCAGCAGCCTGAACAACAAGTGCGTCGACGTGCCCGGCGCGAACTTCGTCGACCGCGCCCCGCTGCAGATGTGGACCTGCAACGACACCGACGCGCAGCGGTGGACGTTCAGCGGCGCCGCCCTGCGCAGCCGGAACGGCACGTGCATGGACGTCGACGGCGGTTCGACCGCCAACGGCGCCGCGGTGCAGCTCTACACCTGCAACGGCACCGGCGCCCAGCAGTTCACCCTCACCGCGGCCGGCGACCTGGTCAACCCGCAGGCGAACAAGTGCGTCGACATCAAGGACCGCAACGCGGGCGACGGCGCGCGGCTGCAACTGTGGGACTGCTCGGGCACCCCCAACCAGAAGTGGCGCTGGGGATGAGCGCCGGCCGACGCGCCGATCCGGGCTCAGCTCTCGGCGCCGCCGTCCCCGCGGCGAACCTCGCGCAGCCCGTGCTGCCAGCGCTCGCGACGCTGCTCACCGCTCTGCTCCCACCACGGCGTGCCGCGCTCGCCCAGGGCCACCTTGACCAGGTGCACCCGGGCGCGCGCGGCCGCCGGGTCCGCTCCCGTACGCAGTGCCCGACCGACGTCGCGGCGCGCCGCCATCAGCGCCGACCGCAGCACGGCCGCGGCCTCCTCCGGTACGGCGGGATCGGTCGCCCGCCAGCGACGGCCGGCGACGACGACGTAGCGCCCGTCCTCGGTGCGGTCCGGCGGCACCCGACCTCCCCTGTCCTCCGGCCGGGTCAGTTCGGTGAGCTGACCCGGTCCGCCTCGATCGTCATGATCACGCGGGTCTGGTCCCGGCCGCCGAACCAGGGGTACGAGCGGCCGAGGTACTTCTGCGACAGCCTGTCGATGTGCGCGGCGGCGCCGTGCTCCGACAGCTCGACGACCCGGCCCCGGACGGCGAGGTAACGGCTCGGGTTGGCCGGATCGGCGATCGCCAGCGCGACCCGGGGGTCGCGGCGGACGTTGCGGACCTTCTGGAACCCCTCCACCGTGTTGATGACGATGTACTTGCCGTCGGTGTCGACCCAGGTCTCGGTGATCTGGGGCGCGCCGTCGGGCATCAGGGTGGTCAGGAAGCAGATGCCGGGCCCGCGCAGCAGGTCGAGCAGGTCGTCGGGAAGATCCATGCCGCGACCGTACGCCGCCACGGCCGACTCCGCCCGCGGACACGGAGGTCGGGGCGGCCGGGCGAGGTGCGCGGGGAGCGCCAGCGGGTATCAGCACGGGATGAGACCCCGGGACGACGCCGTCGACGTCGCGGCGCCGCTGGCGCGGGCGGGAGCGGCGGCGCCGCACGACGCCAGCGGCGAGCGGGTGGTCACGCGTGACCTGACCGGTCTGGCGCCACCGGCCCGACCGGCACGGCGCTGGACACCGCGGCGGGTGGTGGCCGTCCCGGCGGCCCTCGACCACCCGCACGGCCGCCGGATCGTCGACCGGGTCGAGGCGCTCGGCATCGAGGTCGAGCGGCTGCGCGCCAACCGGCTGACCGGCGTGCGGGGCGACACCGACCGGGAGACGTACGCCCGGGCGAAGTCCACGCTGGCGATCGTGGTCAGCCCGCCGTCGCGGCGGACGCTGCAACCGATCGCGCCCAGCGCGGACTGGCGGGTGGACCTGGCCGAGGGGTGCCCGGCGCACTGCCAGTACTGCTACCTCGCCGGGTCGCTGTCCGGCCCGCCGGTGACCCGGGTCTACGCCGATCTCGACGACATCCTCGCCAACCTCGCGGGGTACGTCGGGCGGGGCACGGTGACCAGCCGTCGCGCCGCCCGGGCCGGCGAGGGCACCACGTTCGAGGCGTCCTGCTACACCGACCCGCTCGCGCTGGAACACCTCACCGGCAGCTGGCGACGGGCGGTGGAGCACTTCGCTGCCTGGGACGCGCCGGTGCAGTTGCGCTGGACCACCAAGTACGCCGACGTGGACACGTTCCTGGGCCTGCCGCACGCGGGACGCACCCGGGTCCGGTTCAGCGTCAACGCCACGCCGGTCAGCGGCCGGCTGGAGGGGGGCACCGCGCCCGTGCCGGAGCGGCTCGACGCGCTGCGTCGGCTGGCCCTGGCCGGCTACCCGGTCGGGTTGACCATCGCCCCGATCGTGGCGATGCCCGGGTGGCGGGAGCACTACGGCGAGCTGCTCGACCGGATCCGCGCGGCCGTGAGCGGCATCGCCCGGCTGGACCTGACCGCCGAGCTGATCACCCACCGCTTCACGCCGGGCAGCAAGGAGGTGTTGCTCGGGTGGTATCCCCGGACCCGGCTGGAGATGGACGAGCGGTCCCGCACACGCAAGTACGGCCGCTTCGGCGCGGTCAAGTACGTCTACCCGGCCGACGTGATGGACGACCTGCGCGACTGGTTCCACCGGGAGCTGGCCGCACGGGTGCCCGCCGTACGGGTGCTCTACTGGACCTGACGCCTCGGGCCGGACGCGCCGGGCCGCCGCGACGTACGATCGATGACGTTCGACGTGTCGGCGGCGACGAAGGGCGGTTTCCGGGATGGGGCCGGACGAGCGGGAACGGCTCTTCGACCGGGCGCGCGAGTGCTCGACCCGGCAGGAGTCCTGGCCGGAGGCGGACCGGTTGTGGACCCGGGTCGTCGCGGCCTACCGGGAGGCGGTGCGCGGCCCGGGCCGGGTGGACCCCCACGAGCGGCGGCAGCTGGCCCGCGCGCTCTGGCGACACGGCATGCTCCTGGCCGCGCTCGGCCGAGCGGTCGAGGGCCTGACGCCGGGTCGCGAAGCCGTCTCCCTCTTCGAGGAGCTGAACGACGCCGCGCGCGCCGCGGCCGGCCCGCAGCGGGACGAGGCACTGGCCGAGCTGATCACGGCGGTGCTCGACCTCGCCGAGAGCGCCCACGCGGCCGGTCAGCCCGCGCTGCGGATGGACCTGCTCGACCGGGCGGTGCAGGTGGGGCTGCACACGGCCGGTCCGCCCCCGTCCGCCGGCCCCCGCACCCGCGAGGCGATGGGGACGGCGTACCACAACCAGGCGACCGCGTTGCTGGAACGGGCCCGGACCGGCCCATCGCCGGACACGGACACCCGGGCGGCGGCGCTCGCCGCGTCCCGGGCCTGTGAGGTGCGGCAACAACTGCTCGACCCGAATCGTCCGCTCAGCCTCTGGGAGATGGCCAACACCTACGGCATCTACGCCCAGTGCCTGGTCGCCATCGGCGACGTCGACCGCGCCCGGATGGTGCTCGACCTCGGGAACCGGTTCGTGGCGGTGCTCGGGCCGGCGGGTGAGCAACCGGCGGCCAAGCTGCGCGCCGCGGCCGCGATGCTCGCCCAGCGGCAGGGGCCGTCCCGGGGTGGCCGCCGGCGGCGGTTCAGTCCACCCTGGTGAGCAGCGGCTTGCCCTTCTCCACCACGTAGGTGGCGAGTTCGACGGCGACGCCGGGCCCGACGTTGCGCGCCTGGTGGTGCACGCCGTACCCGACGGTGAGGGCGTCACCCGCGTGGCACACCACGGGCGGCCGACCGTCGAGCCGGTACTCCAGCGTGCCCTGAAGCACATAGATGATCTCTTCGCCGGGGTGGAAGTGGGTGAACGGCGGCGAGTCCGGCGTGAACTCCACCCGGGTCTGGACCACCTCGCGACCCGGCACACTCAGGTCCTGGCGTTGCAGGTCGACGCGCCACAGACCCGGCGCCGCCTCCACCGCGGTCGGGCTGATGCCGTCCGGTCGAACCGTCCCACCCATCGCGTCCTCCCGACCACACCGCGCCGATCCGGCGCCCCGTTCGCACCATAGGCGGCCCGCGGCGGCGCGGGACGGGAACGCCGGATCCGGACGGCCGTCAGTGCGCGACCACGACCGCCGGCGCCGGCTCGAGGTCGGCGAGCCGGGCCGGCCGGACGACCACCAGCAGCACCGCCAGCGCCGCCACCATGCCACCGGCCACCACCAGGGCCATCGCCACGGCGCCGGTGCCCAGCACGCCCACCA
>NZ_CADEAU010000196.1 GCF_902825405.1 Micromonospora maritima
CCGGGGTATAAAACAATTGGCACTGGCTTTACAAGCACCCTGTTGAGTTCTCAAAGAACAACCACACACCAACCAGAAGCCCTACACCGTAGAACCCCCACCTGGGGCATCTCGTTCATGTCCGCCGCTCTCGCGCCGGGCACTTTTACTACGTTACCTCACCGTCTCCGCCGTGTCAAACCGTGTGTCCCGGTCTGTCATGCTTCGTACGGGTTGGCGCCGTTGACCGCGCACAGCGGCAAGCCGTGCGCTTGATCATCGGATTTGGCAGGCCGGCCGCTGCGGTCTCCCGCTAGCTCGCCCGGTGCCCTGCCGGTCGACAACCTTACCCGGTCGGTTCCGCTCCGCCAAATCCGCCCTGCGGCGTTTCGGCGAGCCCCGCCCGGACCGCGTCTTCAGGAGATGGTGCCTCCGTCCGACCCGGTACCAGCTTGGTTTGGCGCCCCCGGGCTTTCGTCCCGTTTGCCCCGTTCCGCGCTGGCAGAGAGAAAGTTACGCGTCTGCGGGTTTGATCGTCAAATCCAGGGGTAGCGGCCCGCGTCACACCATCTCCGGTCGCGAATCTCCCCAGCTCAGAGCCTCTGCCGGCCCCGCCCGGCCCTTCGTCCACGCCGGATGACCAAGGAGTTCGCGTCGGGAGAACGGTCTCCAGCCGACACAAACTCCTTGATCAACGCCGCGGGAGCGAGGTGAGGAGGGAGGAGGGGTCAGGGAGCGGGGCGGCGGGCGGCGAGCCAGGCGCGGAGGCCGAGCACGCCGACCGTCGTACCGATGGCCAGGGACGCGCCGATGAGCAGAGCGTGCACCCAGAGGAAGGCGGTGGGGTCCCCCTCGCCGACGACGCCGGCGGACCAGGCCCGTGGGTCGTTCCAGATGGCGACCGCGAACCTCGGCCAGATCACCCAGGTCCACACACCGACCCCGAGCAGGAACAACGACCAGCCACGCGACAGAACCATGGTCGGCCAGTATGCCAGCGGCAGCCTGGGCGCCGGCGGGCCGGAACAACCGACCCGCCGGCGGGGAGCGAGCGCGCGACCACCACGTCAGAAGCAGGTGACCGCGCCACCGATGGCCGGGTTCGCCCGTTCGTGGTGGTGGACCACCCCCGAGGGGTCGGTCATCGAGCCGCCCCAGACGACGCACCGGGCGCGGACGTACCCGCGCACCGGGCCGGCGGCGTAGCGGCGGCTGCCCTGGTCGACCACGAAGGGCAGGTGTTCGGGAGCGACGTAGACACGGGTCTCGGTGGACGTGCCGGCAAACGCGGACTTGACCGTCACCGCGCAGCCGTACCCGGTCAGGACGTCGCGCAGCAGGTGCACGCTGCCGAGCAGCTCCCCGGTGGCGGCGTCGTGGATCGGGTCCTGGTCGACGGCGCCGTATCCGGGGCCGCAGAGCGTCTCGGGGAGCGACGTGGCGGCGGCGCCCGTGAGCGCCACCAGGACAGCCGCCGCGGCCGTCGAGACACCGACGCGTCGAATGAGCCGTTGCATCCGCACTCCTTTGTCAGCTGCCACCGATGCGGCCAAAGAATGGACGACAGGCGCCCGGCGCCGAATGTCTGCCGGGTACATCGGAGGTGATCGGTCGATGTGTCGACCGGCCGTCGCACGGCCTCTGAGCTGGGGCGCAGGCGTCGCGGGCGGGGATATGAGCTATCTCGCAGAAACGGGGCGAGGTGAATGCGGAATTGCGTCCGAGTTTCCGGCGGCGCCCGGCGGGGCACCGTCGAAGTGCCGAGACGACGATCCGGAGGTGCCGCGATGCAGCCGTTCAACCCGTGGGTCTGGCGGGATCCGTCCGCCCTCGCCGGCGGTTACCGGCAGACCGGCCCGGACGACGTACCGCAGCAGCGCGCCGGCGGCGCGGACGATGGACCGGACGCGCCCGGTCCGGGCACCCCGATCGACCTCAGCGGCTACCGGGTGGAGGCGACCGACGGTCGGATCGGCTCGATCGACGAGGCGAGCGAGGACGCCGACGCCCGGTACCTGGTGGTGGACACCGGCCCCTGGATCCTCGGGAAGAAGGTGCTGCTGCCGGCGGGCACCGTGGCCCGGGTCGACCACCTGGACCGCGTGGTGCACGTGGACCGTACGCGCGAGCAGGTGAAGGAGTCCCCAGCGTTCGACCCGGACGACTTCGGCCGCGCCGACTACCGGGACCGGGTCGGCAGCTACTACACGGAGAGCTACCGGCAGCACTGACCGCCGGAGGGCAGCCGGCGGGCCGGCGAGCGACTACCGTGTCAGACATGCCCCGGTCGAGCACCTGCGACCCGGAGACCCCCGTCGGTCTCCGGGGTCGCCGTGCCGACGACGGCCGGGAGCAGATCCTCGACGTCCTTCGTGCCGGCGGGCTGCGGTTCCGCGCCGGCGGGCGATGGCGGCGCTCGTTCTGACGAGCCCGTTCCACCGATCCGGGTCACCCGGGTCGTCCCGCGCTTCCGCGCGTCCCCGCCAGCGACCGGCACGAAAGGCGTACCACAATGTCCTCAGCACGCATGCTCACCGGCGACCGCCCGACCGGGCGGCTGCACCTCGGCCACTACGTCGGCAGCATCGCCAACCGGGTGCGGCTGCACCAGCGCTACGAGAGCTTCTTCATCATCGCCGACCTGCACATGCTCACCACGCGCAACGGCCGCGCGGACATCGAGCGGGTGGCGCACAACGCCCGCGAGATGGTGACCGACATCCTCGCCGCCGGGGTGGAGCCGGAGCGGGCCACGTTCTACCTCCAGTCCGCGATCCCCGAGGTCGGTGACCTGAACACGCTGTTCCAGAACCTCGTCACGGTGCCCCGGCTGGAGCGAGTGCCGTCGCTGAAGGAGATGAGCCGGGACGCCGGCAAGGACGAGATGCCGTACGGGCTGCTCGGCTATCCGGTCCTCCAGGCCGCCGACATCCTCTGCGTGAAGGGGCAGGTCGTGCCGGTCGGGAAGGACAACGCCGCGCACGTCGAGGTGACCCGGGAGATCGCCCGGCGGTTCAACCACCTCTACGGCGAGGTCTTCCCGGTGCCCGACATGATCATGTCGGCGACGCCCACGCTGGTCGGCACAGACGGCGCCGGGAAGATGAGCAAGAGCAAGGGCAACGCGATCGCGCTCTCCGACGACGCGGCGACGGTACGCCGCAAGGTGATGGGGATGTACACCGACCCGAACCGGGTGCGCGCCGACGTGCCCGGCACGGTCGAGGGGAACCCGGTCTTCGCGTTCCACGACATCTTCAATCCGGACCGGGGGCAGGTCGAGGACCTCAAGGCCCGCTACCGGGCCGGGCGGGTCGGTGACGTCGAGGTCAAGGAGGCGCTGGTGACCGCGCTCAACCGGTTCCTGGATCCGGTCCGGGAGCGCCGGGCCCGGTTCGAGGCGCAGCCCGGCCTGGTCGACGAGCTGATCGTCGCCGGCACCGAACGGACCCGCGCCGAGGTGCGTCGCACCCTCGTCGAGGCCCGTCGGGCGATGGGCCTGACCAGCGCGTACACCCAGGTGCGGCGCCGGGCCGAGCGCTACCGCAAGGCCGCCGCCACGCCGGCCTGACGCCCCACCGGTCCGGGTTACGCGCTTGCGCCGACCCCGGACCGGCCGGTTAGGCTGCCGGCATGACCAGCGCGCAGGCGTACCCGACGGCGTCCCCCGACGTCCGGCTCGGCGCGCTGCGACGCCGGCGGTCCCGCGACCGCCTGCGCTGAGCCTTCCCCTCCTGCGACCGGCGGATCGAGCCGCCGGTCGTCGTCGATCGTCCTCGTTCCGCGGTCCTCCCGACCGGTGGTCCGCGCCGCGGATCCGAGCGAGATCGGCGTACCGATGGATCTTGAGAAGTTGTTGTCCGACCGGCTGGCGCCGGCGTTCGCGGCGGTGGCCGGCGTACCGGTGGACCCGGTCGTGCGGCGCTCGCAGCACGCGGACTTCCAGTCCGACGCCGCGCTGGGCTTGGCGCGGCGGCTCGGCCGGCCGCCGCGGGCGGTCGCCGAGGAGGTACGGGAGCGCGCGGAGCTGGCCGACCTCTGCGCGGCGGTCGAGGTCTCCGGGCCGGGCTTCCTCAACCTGACCGTGGCCGACCGGACGCTTGCCGGGATGGTCTCCGCGCTGGCTGTCGATCCGCGGCTCGGGGTGCCGGTGGTCGCCGAGCCGGAGACCGTGGTGGTCGACTACTCGGCGCCGAACGTGGCCAAGGAGATGCACGTCGGGCACCTGCGGTCGACGGTGATCGGGGACGCGGCGGCGCGGACGCTGGAGTGGCTCGGGCACCGGGTGTCGCGGGCCAACCACCTGGGCGACTGGGGCACCCCGTTCGGCATGCTGATCGAGCACCTGGTCGACCTCGGCGAGACCGAGGCGGCGCAGGAGCTGTCGATGGGCGACCTGGACACGTTCTACACCGCGGCCCGCGCCAAGTTCGACGGCGACGACGCGTTCCGGGAACGGTCCCGGGCGCGGGTGGTGGCGTTGCAGGGCGGGGATCCCGCCACGCTGCGGCTGTGGCGGCTGCTGGTGGCGCAGTCCGAGAGCTACTTCCTGACCGTGTACGACCTGCTCGACGTGACCCTGTCCCGGGCCGACTTCCGGGGCGAGAGCAGCTACCACGACCTGCTCGCGCCGACCGTCGGCGAGTTGGACCGGCTCGGGTTGCTGCGGCGCAGCGACGGCGCGGAGTGCGTGTTCCCGCCGGGTTCGGTGGGGCGCGACGGCGAGCCGCTGCCGCTGATCGTACGCAAGTCCGACGGCGGGTACGGCTATCCGGCGACCGACCTGGCCGCGCTGCGGCACCGGACCGGCGCGCTGGGCGCGACGCGGCTGCTCTACGTGGTCGGGCTGCCGCAGCGGCGGCACTTCGAGATGGTCTTCGCGGTCGCCGCGCAGGCCGGCTGGCTGACCCCGCCGGCGCGGGCCGAGCACGTCGGGTTCGGGTCGATCCTGGGTGCGGACGGGCGGATGCTGCGCAGCCGGGCCGGTGGCTCGGTGAAGCTGGTCGGGCTGCTGACCGAGGCGGTGGAGCGGGCCACCGCGTTGGCCCGGGAGCGCAATCCGGAGCTGGACGAGGGGGAGGCGGCCGAGGTGGGGCGCGCGGTCGGCATCGGCGCGATCAAGTTCGCGGACCTGTCCGGCGACCGGCACAAGGACTACGTGCTGGACTGGGAGCGGATGCTGGCGTTGGACGGCAACACCGCGCCGTACCTCCAGTACGCGTACTCACGGATCCGGTCGCTCTTCCGGCGGGCCGGCACGGACGTGCGGCCGGACGCGGAGGTCTCGCTGGCCGATCCGGCCGAGCGGGCGCTCGCCGTCGAGCTGGTCGGGTTCGCGGCGGTGGTCGACGCGGTGGCCGGCAGCCTGGAGTTCCACCACCTGGCCGCGTACCTGCACCGGCTCGCCGCCGCGTTCAGCGCGTTCTACGAGCGGTGCCCGGTGCTGCGGGCGGAGGGGCCGGTGCGGGAGAGCCGCCTGGTGCTGTGCGACCTGACGGCGCGGGTGCTGCACCAGGGCCTCCACCTGCTCGGCATCCGCACCCCGGAGCGGCTGTGACCGGGTCCGGTCAGCGGGGCAGCCAGGACTGCACCTCGACCACGTTGCCCTCGGGGTCGCGCAGGTAGGCGGAGCGCACGCCCCAGCCGGGACGGTCGGCCGGTTCGGCCAGCACCGTCCCGGTGGGCAGCGCGGCGACGACGGCGTCCACGTCGGGCACCGGAACCACGACGAGCACGCCGCCGTCGCCCCGGCCCACCGGCAGTACGGCCTCGGCGGCCCGCCGGCCCAGCAGCGCGAGCACGGTCTCGCCCTGGGCGTCGAAGCCGGCGTAGTCGAACTCGGCGACCACCTTTTCCGGCTCGCCGAGCAGCGCGGTGTAGAAGGCCAGGGTGGCCGGGAAGTCGTCGGTGACGACGCGGGGATGCACGCTCATGGTCGGACTCTAACGACAGGCGTCGCCCGTTAACCGATTCAGGTGGTCGTGCCGAGGCCGCCACGCTCGTGACGTCATCGATAACGTTCGAATAACGCGGTGTTTCCAACGCTTGACGCTCGTTACCTTAACCGGTTCAGTGAGCGATGGCGACGGCCGGACATCGACGGGCGCCGTCGTCACCTGGTCGCCGCCGGGTCCCGGCGGCACAGCTGCGGAGGTTTCCGATGACACTGCGCATCCGCCGGACCGTCGTCGTCGCGGTCCTGGCCGCGCTGGCGACGACGGTCCTGTCCGCCGTACCGGCGGCGGCCGGTGCCCGGCAGCACGCACCCGACGAGTCGGCACGACGTGCCGACCACTCCTTCGTGGTCCGCGACGGCACCCGACTGAGCCTCGCCGGACGGCCCTTCCGGTTCGCCGGACCCAACATGTACTGGCTGGGCCTCGACGAGAACGTCGGCGGCACCGAACCGACCGACCCGCCGGTCGTCGACCACCCCACCTACTTCCGGATCCGCGACGGGCTCACCACGGCCCGGCGGATGGGCGCCACCGTGGTCCGGGCCCACACCCTCGGCGTCTCCACCGGCCACCCGCGGTCGCTCGAACCCACGCTCGGCGAGTTCAACCCGGAGGCGTTCGACCGCATCGACTACGCGATCGCCGAGGCGCGCCGGCAGGGTCTGCGGCTGATCGTCCCGCTCACCGACAACTGGCAGTACTACCACGGCGGCCGGTACGACTTCCTGCGCTGGCTCAACCTGAGCACCGACGACGACGGCGCGCTGTTCTACACCGACCCCACGGCGCGCGCCGCGTTCAAGGAGTACGTCCGGACGCTGCTCACCCACGTGAACCGCTACACCGGCACGGCGTACACCGACGATCCGACGATCATGGCCTGGGAGTTGGGCAACGAACTCAACGGGATGACCGCCGACTGGGTCGACGACCTCGCCGGCCACGTCAAGGCGCTCGCCCCGCGCCAACTGGTCGCGGCCGGCAGCCAGCACGGCGTCGACCCCGCCGTCCTGGCCTCGCCGCACGTCGACATCAGCGACTCGCACTACTACCCGCCGACCGCGGCCGGCATCGCGGCGGACGCCGCCACGGCCACCGCCGCCGGAAAGGTCTACGTCGCCGGCGAGTTCGGCTCCGGGCAGGCCACCGACGAACTCCTGGACCAGGTGGCGGCCAATCCGGACGTGACCGGCGCGCTGTTCTGGTCACTCTTCGGCCACCACGACCACCACGGTTTCGTGCCGCACGGCGACGGCTTCACGGTGCACTATCCGGGTGACACCCCGGCCATGCGGACGGCGGTCGCCGCCCTGACCCGCTTCGCCGGTCGGATGTCGGGCCGCCCCGCGCCGGCCGTGACCGGGGACCGACCGCTGCTGACCGCGATCGACGCGGACTACGGCATCAACACGCTGCGCTGGCGGGGAACCGCGGGCGCCGCCGGCTACCTGGTGCAGCGGCGCGGTCCGGGCGCGGCCTGGGCCACGGTCAGCGGCGCCGAGCCGCTGAGCGCCGACGACGCGCCGTGGTTCGACCTGACCACCCCGGCCGGCCCGGTCACCTACCGGGTGGTGGCGGTCGACGCCACCGGCGCCGGCCTGGCCGTGTCCCGGCCGGTCGGCACCACCGGAAGCCAGGACCAGGTGTACGACCCGCTGGAGGACTGGTTCGTCAGCGCTGGGCACAGCGACTCGTTGCGCCGCACGCCGGCCGGCGACGGCGTGCTCGTCGCGCCCGCGCGGGGCCGGTCGGGCGAGCTGCGCTACCGGCGCGCCGACCTGACCGCCGCCACTGTCACTGTCGCCTCGTCCGGGCGTCCCCGCGTCGTGCTCCAGGTGTCCGCCGACGGCACGAGCGGTTGGCGCACGGTGCACCCCCGGATCGACCGGGTCGGCCCCGGCCGGTACGCGCTCTCCGTCTCCGGCCTGCGCGGGGTGGACGGGATGCGCGTGGTGTGGGCGCGGGACGCCCGCTTCGCGGTCGCCTCGGTGGCGCTGACCGCCCGCTCCGACGCGGTGGCCAGCACCGCGCCTGGTGCTTTCGCGCTGACCGCGCCGGCACCGGACGCGACCGGGGTGAGCCGGCTGGCGGCGCTGGACTGGTCCGCCGCGCCGGGCGCCGCGTACTACTCGCTCACCGTCTCCGCGCACGCCGACCTGAGCGCGCCGCTGGTGGCGGTGTCGGGCCTGCGTACCCCCGGTTTCACACCGACCACGGCGTGGCCCGCCGGGACCACGCTGCACGTGCGGATCACCGCCGTCAACGGGTACGGCTCGACCACCGCCACCGCGGCGTTCACCACCCGCGCCGACCTGCCCGGCGTGGTCGTCGACGACTTCGACACCTACCCGTCGGACGCCGCGCTGGCCGCCGCCTACCCCCGTAACGGCGGCGGCGACCCGATCACGGCGACGCTGGCCCCGGCCGGGGAGGGCAGCGGGCACAGCATGCGGCTCGACTGGACGCCCGGCGCCAGCGGCTATGCGGGCGTCATCCGCAACCTGTCCGCGCCGCAGGACTGGCGCGGTACCACCGGTCTGCGGATGTGGGTCGAGCCGGGCGCGGACGGGCAGCAGCTGACCGTCCAGTTCGTGGCGTCCGGCTTCTACTGGGAGAAGACGCTCACCTTCAGCGGGACCGACCCGCGGGTGGTGGAGGTGCCGTTCGCCGACTTCGCGCCGCCGCCGTGGGCCACCCCCGGCCCGCTCGACCTGGGCTCGGTCACGCAGATGTCGCTCTACCCGGGCGGGACGACCGGAGCGAGCAGCCTCCGGATCGACTCGGTCACCGCGTACGCGTCGTGACGCCGAGGCGCCGGGTCGGGGGTGCCCCCGGCCCGGCGCCCACCGGTGTCGGCGACGATCAGCGGCGGTTGCGGGAGCGCCGGAGCGCCCAGATGCCACCGGCCACGGCCACGAGGGCCGGCAGCACGCAGACGACGGTCAGGACGGCCAGGTGCCACGGCTTGATCGCTCCCATGCGCCGCACGCTAGCCGTGACCGTCCACCTGGGCGCTACGCGGAAGCCCGTGCCGCCTTGCCGTCCAGCCACAACGTATCCGTGGCGTCGCGGTGCGAGCCGGTGGAGCCGACGTGCCTGGTGCTGATCGTCGGGCCCTTCCTGATCACGTGCACCAGGGCCATGGCGTGTCCCCGGCCCAGGCCGTACTCGTCCTTCAGCCAGTCCACGATCACGCCGGCCTTGACGTCGGCGCGGTCGTAGCCGCGCTGCCTGGCCTCGTCGACCAGGACGCGCGGGGTCTTGCCGGTGCGGTCCTCGATCGCGTCGAGGTAAGCCTGGAAGGACATCTGGTCGACCCCCGGTGTCGCTCGTTCTCCGTTGCTGTCGACAACCAGCCTCGGCCGGCGGAACCGGGTGATCAACGACGATCCGGCACACGACCGTTGCCTGACAGGCAACGGTCCGACCGGGTCGGGAGCCCGACCCGCGTCCGTGCGGGTCGGGCTCCCGGTTCCCGGGTACGTCAGCGCTGCAGGGTGAGCAGGCCGGGCCGGTAGGGGAGCAGGCCGTAGTCGCCGCCGGAGTTGGGGGCGCGGCCCTGGTAGAGCAGTTGCAGGTTGC
>NZ_CADEAU010000197.1 GCF_902825405.1 Micromonospora maritima
GGCCCCGCCGGCGCCACGCCGACCACGCCGGCCGTGCCCGGCTCGCCGGTCGCCGCACCGGCGGCGCTGCCCCGCTCGGCGCCGACCACCATCTCCATCCCCCGGATCGGGGTGTCCGCCGAGATCATGACGCTCGGCACCAACCCGGACGGCACGGTCCAGGTGCCCCCGTTGGACCAGGCGATGAAGGCCGGCTGGTACTCCCCCGGCGCCAGCCCCGGCGAGGTCGGCAACGCCGTGGTCGTCGGGCACGTCGACTCCGCCCAGCTCGGCCCGGCGGTCTTCTTCAACCTGGGTGCGCTGGTGCCGGGCGACACCGTCACCATCACCCGGCAGGACGGCTCCACCGCCACGTTCACCGTGGACGAGGTCCGCTCGTACCCGAAGACCGCCTTTCCGGCGGAGCAGGTCTACGGTCCGTCCGACGTGCCCGGCCTGCGGGTGGTCACCTGCGGCGGGGCGTTCGACCGGACCGCCGGCAGCTACCTGAACAACATCGTCGTCTACGCCCGGATGACCGGGTAGCCGCGAACGGCCGTGGCCCGGCGGTCGGTTCCCCGACCACCGGGCCACGCGCGGACCGGAGCCGTCAGGCCGCCGCCGAGGTCCGCACCAGGGTACGGATCTGACGCAGCAGCACGGACAGCGCGGACAGGTCGGCGCGGGACTCGTCGAACTCCCCCATCGCCCGGTGCGCCCGGTGGATCGAGGTCGCGTTCGCCTGCTCCCACTCCTGCACCCGTTCCACCGGCGGGAGGCTGTCCGAGGTGGACCCGAGCACCTCCGCGGTGAGCGCGGCCAGCGCGGCGTACAGGTCGTAGCGCAGCGCCATCCGGGCCAGCGTCTGCCAGCGGTCCTCCCGGGGCAGCAGGGAGATCTTCGACAGCAGCGCGTCGACCCGGAACCGGTCGGAGAGCACGAAGTAGACCGAGGCCACCTCGCCCACGTCCCGCCCGGTCGTCTGCGCGGTCTCGACGATGTCGAGCAGGCCGAAGCTGTACATCAGGCGGGTCGCCTGCTCGGCCAGGTCCCGCGGGAGCCCCTTGCCGACGAGCGACTCGATGTGCGCCGCGATCGCCTCCCGCTCGGTGCCCCAGAACAGGTGCTCCAGGTCCGGCAGGAGCCGGGCCACCCCGTCGCGCAGCCGGGCGATCTCCGCCGGCACGTCGATCGGCGAGCGCCGGTTGGTCACCAGCCAGCGCACCGCGCGGTCGAGCAGCCTCCGGGTGTCCAGGTAGACGGCGGTCTGCAGCTCGGGCGAGACCTTGTTGTCCAGCGACTCGACCGCGTTCCACAGCTCGCCCAGCCCGAACACCTCGCGGACCACCACGTACGCCCGCAGCACGTCCGCCGCGGAGGCGGCCGTCTCCTCGACCACCCGGAAGACGAACGAGATGCCGCCCCGGTTGATCGCCTCGTTGACCAGGACCGTGGTGACGATGTCCCGGCGCAGGCGGTGCCGGCCCATCCGGTCGGCGAACCGCTGCCGCAGCGGGGTCGGGAAGTAGTTGACCAGGACGTCGGTCGTCCACTCCTCGTCCGCCAGGCCCTCGCTGACGATCTCACGCTCCAGCACGATCTTCACGTACGCGAGCAGCACCGCGAACTCCGGCGCGGTCAGCCCGTTCTCGGCGCGGACCGCCAGCTCCTCGTCCGGCGGCAGCGCCTCCAGCGCCCGGTCCAGCGCACCGGAGCGCTCCAGCTCGTTGATCATGCGGCGGTGCACCGGGAGCAGCGAGGCGGCCTGGGCCTGGGCGTTGTTGAGCGCCCGGGCCTGGTCGTAGTTGTCCCGCAGCACCAGGTCGGCGACCTCGTCGGTCATCTGGGCCAGCAGCTCGTCGCGCTCCGGCCGGTCCAGCTCGCCGTCGGCGACCGCCGTGTTGAGCAGGATCTTGATGTTCACCTCGTGGTCGGAGCAGTCCACCCCGGCCGCGTTGTCGATGAAGTCGGTGTAGATGCGGCCGCCGCCGGCGGCGTACTCGATCCGGCCCTGCTGGGTGAAGCCCAGGTTGCCGCCCTCGCCGACCACCCGGCAGCGCAGGCTCTTGCCGTCCACCCGGATGGCGTCGTTGGACTTGTCCCCGACCTCGGCGTTGGTCTGCGTCGACGCCTTGACGTAGGTGCCGATGCCGCCGTTCCAGAACAGGTCCACCGGCGCGGTGACGATCGCCTTCATCAGCTCCTGCGGACTGAGCTGCGTGACGTCGTCGTCGAGGCCGAGCACCGCGCGCACCTGCGGCGTGATCGGCACCGACTTCGCGGTACGCGGGTAGATCCCGCCGCCGGCCGAGATCAGCTGCGCGTCGTAGTCCTCCCACGACGACCGGGGCAGGTCGAACAGCCGCTTGCGCTCGTCCCAGGAGCGGGCCGCGTCCGGGTCCGGGTCGAGGAAGATGTGCCGGTGGTCGAAGGCGGCGAGCAGCCGGATGTGCTTCGACAGCAGCATCCCGTTGCCGAACACGTCACCGGACATGTCGCCGACCCCGACCACGGTGAAGTCCTGGGTCTGGGTGTCGTGGCCCAGCTCGCGGAAGTGCCGCTTCACCGACTCCCAGGCGCCCCGGGCGGTGATGCCCATCTTCTTGTGGTCGTAGCCGGCGGAGCCGCCGGAGGCGAACGCGTCGCCCAGCCAGAAGTTGTGCGCCGTGGAGATCTCGTTGGCGATGTCGGAGAACGTGGCCGTGCCCTTGTCCGCCGCCACCACGAGGTAGGGGTCGTCGCCGTCGTGCCGGACCACGTCGACCGGCGGCACGATCTCGCCGCTGACGATGTTGTCGGTGACATCGAGCAGCGCGGAGATGAACTCCTTGTAGCAGACCACCGCCTCGTCCCGGTCGCCCGGCTTCTGCTTGAGCACGAAGCCGCCCTTCGCGCCCACCGGCACGATCACCGCGTTCTTCACCATCTGCGCCTTGACCAGGCCGAGCACCTCGGTGCGGAAGTCCTCGCGCCGGTCGGACCAGCGCAGGCCACCCCGGGCGACCGACCCGAACCGCAGGTGCACGCCCTCGAACCGGGGCGAGTAGACGAAGATCTCGAACTTGGGCCGGGGCGCCGGCAGGTCCGGGATCGCCTGCGGGTCCAGCTTGAACGCCACGTACGCCTTCGGCCGCCCGCCCACCGGCTTCTGGTAGAAGCTGGTGCGCAGCGTCGCCTGCATCAGCGTCAGGTAGGCGCGCAGGATCCGGTCCTGGTCCAGGCTGGCCACCTCGTCCAGCGCCTCGCCGATCGCCTCGACCAGCTCGCCGCTGCGCTGCCGGCGCTCGTCCAGCGTGGTCGACCCGGGCGCGAACCGGGTCTCGAACAGCTCCACCAGCAGCCCGGCGATCCGCGGGTACGCGATGAAGGTCTGTTCCATGTACTCCTGGGAGAACACGGTGCCGGCCTGCCGCAGGTACTTCGCGTACGCCCGCAGCACCACCACCTGCCGCCAGGTGAGCCCGGCCCGCAGCACCAGCTCGTTGAAGCCGTCCACCTCGGCCTCGCCCCGCCAGGCGGCGGCGAACGCGTTCTCCACGTGCGGCCGCACCTCGGCCAGGTCCTGGTGCCGTTCGGGCAGCTCCAGGCCGAAGTCGTAGAGCCAGATCTTGCCGTCGACGCGCTCCACCTCGTACGGGTGCTCGTCGACCACCTTCACGCCGAGCGAGTGCAGCACCGGCAGCACGGCGGAGAGCATCATCGGCTCGCCGTACCGGTAGACCTTGAACCGCACGTCCATGGCCTCGTCGGCCTCGGCCGCGCGGCCGGCGGCGTAGGGGCGGGGCGCCAACTGCTTGCGGAACAGGTGCATCTCCAGCTGGCCCGGCTCCTCCAGCAGCTCCAGCTTGGCCAGGTCCTTCATCGCCTCGTACGGCGTGTGCCCGTCCTTGTAGCCCTCCGGGAACGCGTCGGCGTACCGGCTGAACAGGTGCTTGGCCTGCTCGTCACCGAGCTTGCGCTCCAGCACCAGCCGGTAGTCGTCGTCCCAGAGCCGGGTGGCGTCGGCCAGTTCCTCGGCCAGCAGGTCGGCGTCGATCTCGCCCGGCGGGTCGTTCGGGTCGGTGCGGACGATGAAGTGCACCCGGGCCAGCATCGACTCGGTCACCCGGGTGGTGTAGTCGACGCCCACGCCGTTCAGCTCGCGCAGCAGGATGTCCTGCATGCGCAGCCGGTTCTGGGTGGTGAACCGGTCCCGCGGCAGGTAGATCAGGCAGGAGATGAACCGCCCGTACGCGTCGCGGCGCAGGAACACCCGCAGCTGCCGGCGGCCGGCCATCCGGAGCACGCCGATCACCGCGTGGTAGAGGTCGTCGGTCTTGATCTGGAACAGCTCGTCGCGCGGGTAGGTCTCCAGGATCTGGAGCAGGTCCTTGCCGGAGTGGCTGCGCAGGCTCAGGCCCGAGCGGTCCAGCACCTCGGCGACCTTGCGGCGCACCACCGGTAGTTCCTGCACGCTGGTCCGGTACGCGGCGGTGGAGAACAGGCCGAGGAAACGGCGCTCCCCGACCACTTCGCCGGCGTCGTTGAAGATCTTGAAGCCGATGTAGTCCAGGTAGGCCGACCGGTGCACGGTGGCCCGCGAGTTGGCCTTGGTGATGATGAGCAGGCGCTTCTCCAGCACCTTCTCGTGCGCCTCGGGCGTCATCGAGTTGAGCGACCGGGCCTCCGGCGAGTCCGAGCGCAGGATGCCCAGCCCGGTGCCGAGGACGGCTTCGAGCGCCTGCCCCCCGCCGCTCGTCCCGTCGGTGTCGACGAGTCGGTACTCGCGGTAGCCGAGGAACGTGAAGTGGTCGTGGGCGAGCCACCGCAGCAGCTCCACCGAGTCGGTGATGTCCTTCTCCGGCACCGGCGGCCGGTTGTCCGACGTGCGGGCGGCGGCCAGCTCGTCGGCGAGTGCCAGCGCCCGCTGCCGCATCTTGGGCCAGTCCTCGACGGCCTCCCGCACGTCGGTCAGCACCCGCTGCAACTCGCGGCGCAGCGCCTCCCGCTCGGCCGGGTCGCGGACCGGGTCGATCTCGATCCGCATCCAGCTCTCGACCAGGTCACCGGCGATCGCGTCGTCCGGCTCCACGTCGGCGGAGACCTCGGTGAGCCGGCCCAGCGGCTCGCGCCGCACCACGACCAGCGGGTGCACCAGCAGGTGCACGTCGAGGTGGCGGGAGTTCAGCAGCGCCGTGACCGAGTCGACCAGGAACGGCATGTCGTCGGTGACGATCTCGACGACCGTGTGGTGCTGCTCGGCGTCGGGCTCGTGGATACGCAGCTTCAACTCGCCCGGAACCCGCTGCTGGGCCAGGTCCCGGTGGGCCCGGGCCGCCGCCAGCATCTCCTCGGCGGTGAAGCCGATCAACTCCTCGTCCGGCGCGAACCGCCAGAACCGGTCCACCAGGGTGGCCGCGTCGTGGTCGTCGCCGGCCAACGCCACCGCCTGGGCGACCAGGCGCTCCGCGTTGGGTACGGGCTCGTCCAGCTCGGCGTCCTCCGACTCGTCGGCCAGCGCCTGCGCGGGCAGACCCAGGTCGTAGAGGGTGTCGATGCTGGAACCGGTCATCCCGGTCACTCCTGTGTCGAGACGGCCGTAACCGTCCCCGTCGGTCGCCGAATCGAAGCTGTCATCGTCCCGGCCGGTGTCAGCCTGCCGGAGGTCGGGTCCCGGTTTGATCGCCGGACGCCGGTCCATCGGTGCCACTCCCCTCGACCCACCGCGTTGTGGGTCACTCTGCCGCCCAGCCTAGGCCCTGCCGTTGTGCCCCTTCGTCGGCGGACCACCGGCCGGACGTCCGGATCGGGACTTTGTCCTTTCACCCGTTGCGGGTACGTGGTCGGCCGGTCGCGGAGTACCCCGACTGGCGATGTTCATCACACTGCCACGCGCCGCGTGTCACCCCGCCACACGCGGGCGCGGGGCGGTGGGGAGCCGCGCGTCGTACTAGCGTGCAGGGCAGTTGAGCACCGGAGGGACCGCTTCATGCCCGTGTCGTACCCCGTCCGCCCCCACCGTCACACCCGTCACCGCCTGGTCGCGGCGGCCGCCGCCGTCCTGATGGCGACCGGCGGGTTGTCCGCCTGTTCCGGCGAGGACGGGCCGGAGCAGGCGGTCGACGCGTTCCTGAGCGGTTGGCACTCCGGAGACCTGCGCGCGGTCGGCTTCGTCGAGGCGACCGGCGCGCGGCTGCCGGCCGACGAGGTGGCGAAGCGGCTCAAGACGCTCTCCGGCGAGCTGGCCGCCGCCCCGCCGTCGCTGGAGCGCACCGGCGAGATCACCACCAAGGGCGACATCGCCACCGCCCGGGTGCGGCTGACCTGGCCACTGCCCGCCGGCGCCCGCTGGACCTACGACAACCCGTTGCGCCTCAAGCGCGGCGGGGACGACAAGTGGCAGGTGATCTGGGAACCGGCCGTGGTGCACGAGAAGCTGGAGGAGGGCGACCGCCTCGCCCTGCGCCGGGAGGCGGCACCGCGGGCCGGCGTGCTGGACGCCGCGGGTAAGCCGGTCGTCACGCCCCGCCCGGTGGTGCGGGTGCAGATCGCCCCGGGCGAGGTCAGGGACGTACCCGGCCTGGTGCGCCGGCTGGACGCCGCGTTCAAGGCGGTGCGACCCGCGCTGAACCCGCCGGTCGACCTCACTGACCTGCCCAAGCGCCTCAAGCAGGCGGATCGGGACGCGGTGGTCGAGGTGGTGACGCTGCGGGACGAGGCCTACCGGCAGATCAAGCCGCGGATCTACGAGCTGCCCGGCACCCGGTTCCCCACCGACACGATGATGCTCGCCCCGACCCGGGAGTTCGCCCGGGCGCTGCTCGGCTCGGTCGACCCGGCCCAGGCCGACGACCTCGAGGCCCATCCCGACCGGTACGTCCGGGGCGACCTGGTCGGCCACGGCGGTCTCCAGGGCCGCTACGACGAGCGCCTGCGCGGCGTCCCCGGGATCACCGTGATCACCGAGCGGCTCACCCCGGAGGGGGCCACCGAACCGACGGGCGCCGAACTGTTCCGCAGCGACCCGAAGGCCGGGCAGCCGGTGAAGACCACGCTCGACGTGGCCACCCAGAACGCGGCCGACGACGCGTTGCGCGGCCAGACCCGCCGTTCGGCGCTGGTCGCGGTGCGGATCAGCGACGGCGCGGTGCTGGCCGCCGCGAACGGGCCCGGCGCGGCCGGCGAGAACCTCGCCTTCACCGCCCAGGTGCCGCCGGGCTCGACGTTCAAGATGGTCAGCGCGCTGGGCCTGCTCGACCGGGGCGCGGTGACCCCGCAGACGACCGTGGACTGCCCGAAGACGTCCGAGGTCGACGGGCGGATCTTCAAGAACTCCGACAACTTCGAGTTGGGCGCGGTGCCGTTCGCCACCGACTTCGCCAAGTCCTGCAACACCGCCTTCACCGCGCTGGCGCCGAAGCTCGGCCCGGACGGACTCGCGCAGGCGGGCCGTACGCTCGGCCTGGAGGCCGACTGGGACCTCGGCGCGGACGTGTTCACCGGCAAGGTCTCCGCGAACGGGGGGCGCACCGAGCAGGCCGCCGCCGCGATCGGCCAGGGCACCACGGTGGTGAGCCCGCTGGCGATGGCCGGCGCGACCGCGGCGGTGGCGCGGGGCCGCTGGGAGCAGCCGAGACTGCTGCTGGACCCGGCGCCCGCGAAGCCCGCCCCGGCCGGTCCGGCGCTCAAGCCGGAGTCCGTCGCCGCGCTGAAGACGATGATGCGTGGCGTGGTCACCGCCGGCACCGGCGCCGCGCTGGCCAAGGTGCCCGGCGAGCCGGTGCACGGCAAGACCGGCACCGCGGAGTACGACGACAACCCGGCGCACACCCACGCCTGGTTCGTCGGCTGGCAGGGCGACGTGGCGTTCGCGGTCTTCGTCGAGCAGGGCGGGTCGAGCACCGCGAGCGCGGTGCCGATCGCCGAGCGTTTCCTGCGCGGCCTCGCCCGCTGAGCCTGCGGGCCCGGCGTTCTCAGGTGATGTCGATGCCCGACCGGTCGACGCCCGGTTCGTGGGGCGTTGCGTCGGCCGGTTCGTCGACCTCGACCGACGGCCGTCTCAGGCGGCCCGGCCCCAACGGGTCGTCGCCGACGGTCTCGACCGACGGACCGGCGTCGAATTCGTCCCTTCCGTCCCCGTCGGCGGTGGGAATCGGGCCGATCGGCTCGACGGCCACGGCGGGGGCCGGTACGGCCACCGGGGCGGGCAGCGCGTCCCGTGCCGGCCGGCCGTTGCCGGCGCGGGGCGCCGGGGGCGCGGCCGGAAGAAGCCGGGGCGGTACGGCACCCGGGGCCACCACCGGGGCGAGCCCGGCCACCACGGTGTTCACGATCTCCGCCGCGTACGCGCCGTCCGGGTCGTAGTCGGGGTCGAAGACGGTCAGCTCGACGCCGAGGCAGTGCGGGGTGTCCACCAGCCCGGCGAGCAGGATCTCCAGCTCGGCGAAGGCGATGCCGCCCGGGTCGGGCGCGTCCACGGCCGGCATCACGGCCGGGTCGAGCACGTCG
The DNA here is from genome assembly GCF_902825405.1 of Micromonospora maritima. GTDB lineage: Bacteria > Actinomycetota > Actinomycetes > Mycobacteriales > Micromonosporaceae > Micromonospora > Micromonospora maritima. The sequence goes on from NZ_CADEAU010000197.1 coordinate 8,467, forward strand.
ACGTCGATGTGCACCCAGTAGCCGGCGCAGTCGACGAGCTGCTCGTGTGCCCATTGGGCGGTACGGGCCGCGCCCTCGGCGCGCAACGCGGGCACCGGACGGGTGGTGATGCCGGCGGCCTGGAGGTCGAGGCGGTACTCGTCCTGCGCGCGGATGCCGAGCACCACCACGTCGATGTCGCGGAAGTAGGGCCGTCGCCCCTCGATGGCCGCCAGATCGGGCTGCCCCCGGCCGGTGACCAGTGCCAGGTCCTCGCCGGCGGCGGCGCCGACGTAGGAGGCGTTGCCGGGGTGCCGGAAGTCGGAGTGGCCGTCGACGAAGACCAGCCCGATCCGCCCGCCGACCGCCTCGCCGAGCCGGTGCATGGCCAGCGCCGACCCGAGCAGCACCGAGCAGTCCCCGCCGAGCACCAGTGGGAACTCGCCGCGGTCGATGATCGAGCCGATCCGGTCGGCCAGCGCCACGGAGTATCCGGAGATCTCCGGGGCGTGGCAGACGCCGTCGCCGGGCCGCCAGTCGCCGGGGTCGTAGCGGGGCGGGGTGAGGCAGCCGGCGTCCCGGGCCCGCAGCCGGGCGAGCAGCCCGTGGTCGCGCAACGCCCCGGGGGCCTTGCCGCAGCCCGGCACGGAGCTGGGCGTGGGCGGGCGCAGTCCGAGGTTTGTCGGCGCGTCGAGGACGGCGATCCGGCGCATCATGAGCTCCCGTCCTCGGTGGTCGGGCGGGCCGGCGGTGCGCCGGCCCGCACGGTGTGCGTCGAACTCAGAACAGCGCGCTGGCCAGGGCGCGTCGGGCGGAGGCCACGGCGGGATCGTCCGGGCCGGCGATCGTGAACAGGCTGAGCAGGTGCTGGCGTACCGTGTCCCGCTCCTCGCCGGCGGTCCGGCGGACCAGCCCGACCAGCCGCTTGTAGGCCTGGTCGGCCTGGCCGCTGAGCACCTCGATGTCCGCGGCCAGCAGCTGCGCCGCCACGTCGCCGGGGGCGGCCGCCGCCGCGTCCAACGCGCCCTGCGGGTCCGCGCCGGAC